>JBAUFP010000029.1:0-1577 GCA_049679205.1 bacterium
ACTTATAGTATTGGCGGGTATACACTGGTTGACACCTTTTCATACCGGTACCGGGGCCGTATATTCAATTTCGGATTGAGACACAATCTCTTTTCTATTGCCTATGAAGGGTTAGGAAGAACCAGGATGACCGAGATCGAAGGAGATACGGTGACGATCGACCTACCCCAACGCTTATCAATTGGTTTTTCCCCACGAGCAGGGAAGTGGGGACTAGGTGCAATGTACGAGCACTCTTTCTGGAGTGATGAAACCTGTACCTCACCGAATCGCTTTAGAGTATCGGCGAAGCGCGGCGCAGTGGGGTTTGCTTATTACTACAATCCGTGGTATATCAACGACGTGACTGAGCATGGTATTGACTTCCATTTCCAGATACCCCTGCGCGATGTCGGGTCGGCTCAGATAAGGATGACCTGTGCGTTACGACAGAAAGACGGACTGCGAGAATTCAAGTTCGCACCCAGCTTGACCTTTGTGCTCAACGAGCTGTTTGCGCGTAGAAGGAAGTAACGTATATATATTTGATAGCATTCAGACAGTCTTGCCATGAGAATTAAAATCCTCTTGCTTGATGACGAAGCCAGTCTCATAAAATGGCTTGCATATGCGTTAGAGCAGAAAGGCTATTCAGTATTTGCCACCACCGATCCCAAGGAAGCCATTGCTGAGCTAAAGAGGGACAAATTCGATCTGGTCATCAGCGACATAAAGATGCCCGATCTCGACGGCTTCGAATTTCTGAGAAAGGTTCGCACCATTTACCCGGCAGTTCCTTTTATATTCATAACTGCTTATGGCTCAATGGATTCCGCGATCAATGCCTTACGTGACCGGGCCAGTGATTACATATTGAAACCATTTTCTATTGATGAACTAGCCATAAGGATTAAGTCGAACATCATGCAACGGGATAAGGGCCCGTTGAAGATTATCGGTGCCAGCAAGCGGATGAAAACAGTGATGGATATGCTCGATAAGATCGCGGCTACCGATAGCACGGTCTTGCTGCTTGGTGAATCAGGTACGGGTAAGGAGCTATTCGCCCATGAAATCCATAGCCGCTCAAAGCGGTCAAAAGCCCGTTTTGTAACACTTTCCTGTGCTTCCCTGCCTGAGACTCTGCTGGAAAGCGAGCTTTTTGGCTATAAAAGGGGAGCCTTCACCGGTGCAAGTGGTGATAAGGAGGGGTTGTTTAGGGTCGCTGACCAGGGCACTTTTTTCCTGGATGAGATAGGAGACGCGCCGGCATCGGTTCAGGTTAAGATACTGAGGCTTCTCGAAGAACGCGAAATAGTCCCCTTAGGTTCAACAAGACCGGTAAAGGTTGATGTCCGGCTCATCGCAGCGACCAATAAGGATCTAGCTGAGGAGCTTAATAAAGGTCGCTTCAGGGAAGACCTCTACTACCGCCTGAACGTCATACCATTGGTCTTGCCACCGCTCAGACAGCGGCGTGATGATATTCCGGTGCTTGCCGAGCACTTCCTCAAGCAGATATGCCAAAGAGAGGGGCTGGGTGAGAGAAAATTGATGAAGGCCTCGATTGAGATGCTGCAAAGGTATGATTGGCCGGG
>JBAUFP010000030.1:0-15024 GCA_049679205.1 bacterium
TTTAAACTCTGTTCGACAAAATCAGCATCATCGAGCGCCGCACCGGCAGCAATCTGGGCAATTCGATTTACGTTGAAAGGTAACCTGACTTTCATCATCGCGCCGATTATCTCCTCACTGCTGAACCCATAGCCCACGCGTAGACCGGCTAGGCCATAGATCTTTGAGAAGGTGTGGAGTACGATTACGTTATTATGTTTAGAGTAGTCCAGCCCGTTAGGGTATTTAGGGTCTCTAATGTATTCGTGATAAGCCTCATCAATAACCAGGATTACGTTTTCTGGAATTTCCTTCACGAAAAAGTCCATTGTTTTTTTCTCAATGATGGTACCCGTTGGATTGATCGGGTTATCGACGATGATGATCTTAGTCTTTTTGTTTATTTGCTCGACCATTTTCTCGACATCATGATTATGATTCTTTAGGGGGGTTGCGATGCGTTCACCACCAAAAATCTGGCAGGCGATCTTGTACATGATGAATGAGGGGTCGCTCATGATTACTTCATCACCCGGATTGACATATGCCTTGAAGATTAGCTCGATTAGTTCGACTGAACCGTTACCTACTATCGTGTTTTTGACCGGGACGCCGAACTTTCCACTGAGTTTGTTCTTTAGGTAGTAGCAGTTATCATCAGGATAAAGATAAGAACCTTTGATTTCTTCAGTTATTGCCTTGATTGCCCGCGGTGACGCACCCAGCGGGTTTTCGTTTGAGGCTACTTTGATAATCTCGCCGGTCAAGCCGAGTTCTTTTATCACCTCTTCAATGGGTTTTCCTGGTTTATAGGGTCGAATATTCGTGACAAAGTTCCTTAGTTCAATCACGGTACCTCCGACCATATTATACCCATTTACCTCGATAATTCAAGAGGCGGTATTGGTCAGCGTGCTATTGACGGCCGTGTGTAATTTGGTTATATTCTTTCGTGAAATGGGTGATTGTTGTATGTTGTGCGTTGCTGTTTTCGTGCCCGACGAGAAGAGATGTGGTGGTTCCGGTATTGTTCGATTATGATCTGTACTACCCTGACGAGGCACGCCGGCAGGGGATGGAGGGTACGGTTCACGTCCGGGTATTAATAAACCGGAGCGGGAAGGCAGAAGATGTCGTCGTCATAAAATCATCGGGAAGTTACTTGCTGGATTCGGCTGCGGTGAGGACCGCGAAAACCTTTGTATTCTCACCCGCTATGACCGGAGAAAAGGTACAGAAGACTTGGGTCTTGGTGCCAATCGAATTCAAATTCCGGGATGTTGACCACGAAGAGTGGTTTGCCGAAGTCGAAATAATGCAGCGGAAAATATCCAAGAAATATGATGAAAATGTGGTAGATGAGTTATACGATTTGTACAAACAGATGATCTATTCTCCTTGGGATGCCAAAGACGTGGAATTCAATTATTATATAAAGGAAATGGTCGTTGACGGCGCGGCTTGGGTCTGGGAAGGCTTCTGGTCTGAGTATCCGGCACGCGTTGTCTTGTTTATTGATATCATCAATCGTTATCCGGATTCATTCACGTCCTTAAAAGCAAGAGCCGACCTTTCGAATTTCCTAGATAAGGAAAGAATTACGATGCGCCATGCGCTCGATCCCGAACAGACCGATACGCTTGTCAATCGGATAATGAAGGCGATTGAATTCTAGCTGAACTACTCGTTTCGGTGAGCGATAATTCGGATAGATGAGGAGCAGCTGAAAAAGGCAGTATGATGGTTATTTTAGGAGTGGGCAATTCCTTCCTGCTGAGGTAAGGTTGAAGGCTAATATATTGATAATAAGTCAGGATATAGAGCTGACTGAAACGACGACCAAGGTGCTGATCAGCGACGGCCATGAGGTGTCCGTATGCAGCAGACCGAAACAGGTTATTTCATTAATCCGAGAAAAAGCCTTTGACGTCTTTTTTCTTGATGTACACATACGCGACGCCCCATATGAGAAAATAGTCGAGGTATTGGGAAAGGTCGCACGGGATGCGGTTCTGGTACTCATTACCAGTTATGCGTTTCCCGACGTGGCAAAACATGATAGGCCCGACATTGCTCTCTACCTGGTGCAGCCTTTGACCGACGATAAGATTAGGAATACGGTCAGCCGGGCGTTGCGTCAGGCATCGCTGTCTCAGGAAAACCGCCGCTTGCTTTCGACCGTAACTAAGGCGAAAAAGCAGTGGGAGGCGACGGTTGATGCCATTGACGATCCCATTTTCTTGACTGACTTCGATTATAATATTCTGAGGGCAAACCTGGCAACATACCGCAGGCTGGGTAAAGGCGTTGATGAGGTTCTGCGCAAGAAATGTTATGAGATCTTTCACTGTTCAGAACATATCTTGGATGATTGTCCGGGCAAACGAGCAATGCTCAGTGGTGAAATGGCTTCGGACGTCGTTCGCTTTAAAGGATTGAGACAGAAATTGTCTTGCGACGTGTATCCTCAAGTTTTTTCTGGTGGTGGGTTGGTCCACCATCTCCATGTGCCCACGGTCAGTTATGAAACTCAAGCGGAAATGATGACGACGTATGAGCGCGTTTTCGATGAGGCCGCAGTCCCGATTCTGTTGATTGATGTTGACGATTATAAGGTGGTCGATGCGAACCAGCGCGCGTTGGAGTTTTTTGCGCGCGAGCCCGAGCGCATGTTCAACATTGATCTGGAAAATCTCTTTGCGGCTACTGAGGGCGAAACGCTGATCAACAATATAATGGGGCAGCTCGCAGCATCGGTGAGCAGCTTTAGAACCATGGTCATTGATGGACGCGGAAAAGAAAAGGAAGTCTATGTTGTTGTTAATGGAGTCAGTGTACGGAACCGGCGTATGGCCGAGGTACTCGTGGTTCCGGTCGATTTGCTTGGCTAGGCATAAGATGTTGCCAGGATTATTCAGGAGCATGTACAGATGACTGTTGCATTGATTGGTCTCGGGCATTGGGGGTGTAGGTTTGTCCCAAAGTTGCTCAATCACGCTTTAGTCAAAGGCCTGTACTGCTATGATATCGATGACGCGCAGTCCCGGAGGATCATTAAGGATTTCCCGTCGGTCAAGGTCTCTTCAGATTATGAAAGCGTTCTAAACAACCCCGAGATCGAGGCAGTGGTTATTGCTACCCCGGTCACATTTCATTATTCGCTCGCTAAGAAAGCACTAGAGAGTGGAAAGCATGTGCTATTGGAGAAACCTTTAACCAACCGTGTGGATGAAGCGCAACATCTCGTCGACCTTGCATCGGCTCGAGAGCTGAAACTCATGGTCGATCACATCACTGTGTACAGCGGCGCGGTGCGGAGTATCAAACGGCTCATTGACTCGCAAACATTGGGCAAAGTTCACTACTTTAACGCGGTGCGGGCGAATTTGGGTTTGATTCAGTCTGATGTCAGTGTAGTATGGGATCTGGCAATACATGAATTCGCCTTGATCCAATATCTGCTCGAGGACATGCCTCTTGCAGTATCGGCAACCGGCGCTGCCTTTTATGGATCTTTGGAGGAGATCGCTGATGTGACACTTTCTTTTGAAGGTGGCATTGTCGCGCACGTACATGTGAGCTGGCTTTCACCAGTGAAGAAGAGGGAATTAATTATTGGCGGTATGAAGAAGATGCTGGTGTTTGATGATACGGTTTCCGATAAAAAACTAAAGCTTTTTGATCGGGGCGTGGATTTGTCCGTAATTGCCGGTGTGGATAAACCCATAGTCACGTATCGTGACGGTGATTGTCAGGTATTGGGTCATGACCGCACTGAGCCAATGGTTGCGGTTATCGATGAGTTTATGAAAGCGATTAGTGAAGGCCGTGAGCCATTAACGAATGGTGCCGCAGGGTTGCGATGTGTGAGGATCCTTCAGGCAGCCGAAAAATCGATTAAAGAGAGCGGAACGAGCGTACGCTTGGAGTGATATTGCCGAGCAGCTCATGCGGGCGGCAAACAGTTTACAGGCAGAATCGGCGTGATGTTTGATCCTGCCCCTTTTTTTAGCGCCATACAGAGAAAAGTCACTAAATTATGGCACTTTATGGTGCAAAGGGCCAACTAAAACACTCCATGCCGTGGTTGACAAAGCCCCAAAAATAGGTATAATTTGGTGGTTGAAAAACTCAAGTTCTACCCAAAGAGAGGTCAGCATTGTTATTTCCTCGTTTCCTCTTTTGCTGACAAGGGCGGTAGCCTAAAATCTATTAAATTCATCTTCTGCGACAAATAATACAGTATTTCTTTGGCTCGGTAACAACTACTAGGAGATAATTGCCTATGAGTCTTTTTACAATCAACAGCGCTCAGAAGTTAATCAGGAGCGAGGTCAGTAAGTTTACCTCGACCGAGGTCGAAACAGTAGCAGCAGATATCGAAAGGGATTGTCGTATACCACGAGATATCTTGCAGAAAATCTCACAGATGGGGCTGTTCGGACTCACTATACCCGAGGAAAACGAAGGTTCTGGATTGGATGTAACAAGCCTTTGTATTGCGCTTGAAGAGCTGGCAAAGTCATGCGCATCATTAGCCATGACCGTAGCGGTGAATAACTGTTTGGTCAACTATCCGTTAATCAGATATGGTTCAGCAGAGATCAAAGAAGAGTACCTGAGGAAAATTGCTAATGGTAGTATTGGAGCCTATGCACCACTCTCGGATATTGAGGTGTCGGGTAAAGAATGTGTATTAGAGTCTGAAGGGGATATCAAGTATATCTCGAACCGATATGATGTTGTCTTAAACGGAACATTGGCTGACTTCTTTATCATTCCGGTGAAATCGGATCAAGGTATTTCGCTTTTCCTCATCAATAAGGGTGCGCAAGGTATGAATTCGTACGGTGTAGCAACAATGGGTCTGCGTAGTGCGGGTATCAGTGGCTTAGAATTCAAGCGTGGAGAACTGAAAACAGACATGTGTTTGGTTGCAGCCGAGAGCGGGCAGCAGGCGATCCAGTCGGTTCTCGATTATGCACATATTGGTTTCTCGGCGGTGGCACTTGGCTTGATGCAGGCGTCTCTGGAGGCATCGGTGAAATACGCAAAGGAGCGTAAACAGTTCGGAAGACCAATCGCGGAGTTTCCAATGGTCCAGGAAATGCTCGCCGGAATGAAGATCGAGGTAGAGAAATCACGTTTGCTCCTTTATGAAGCGGCTAACAGGTTTGATGCAGATGAAGAGTACCGAATGGTTGCCCGGATTGCTTGTCTAACAAGTTGTGAAGGCGCAGTAGAGATCGGTTTAAAGGCCATCCAGGTTCACGGTGGGTATGGTTATATAAAGGACTATCCGGTTGAACGCTATTTTCGCGATGCTAAATCAGTGCAACTCTTAGGTGGCGCACCACTCGACATGAGATTGCAGATCGCAAAGGAGATTCTTTTATGATACTAGATGAAAGGCACAAGAATTTCCGGGCTAAGGTTAGAGAATTCGCCGAGCAGGAGGTTGCTGCCCGTGCTTGTGAAGTGGACAGGAGTGGAGAGTTCCCCTGGGATCTGGTGAAGCGCATGGCCGAATTGCAGCTTACTGCTGTCTACGTTCCGAAAGAATATGGCGGTGCCGGACTTGATATGCTTCATTATGCCATTGCCGTGGAAGAAATAGGACGCGTTTGTGGTTCAACCGGTATATTCCTTGCGGCGCATTCATCACTGGGAGTGTTTCCTCTATACTATGCAGGGAACGAAGAACAGAAGAAGAAATGGCTCATTCCTCTGGCCAAAGGAGAAAAAATAGGTTCTTTCGGCCTGACCGAACCTGATGCTGGCTCTGATGCAGCGGCCACCAAGACAACGGCGAAAAGGGAGGGTGACAATTATGTCCTTAGCGGTGTAAAACGTTTCATAACATCCGGTAGCGTTGCCGATGTATTAATCATTACCGCAACCCAGGATCCTTCGAAGGGGTATCATGGCATATCGGCATTTGTAGTGGAGAAAGGAACGCGTGGTTTCAGTTACGGTAAGGATGAAGAGAAACTCGGTCTGCATGGTTCGATAACATCTGAATTGATCTTCGAGGATTGTGTGATACCCAAAGGCAACTTGCTCGGCAAAGAGGGCGATGGTTTCAGGATTTTCATGGAAACCCTTGATGGAGGCAGGATTTCCATCGGCGCCCTGGCGCTCGGTATCGCACAAGGTGCTTTGGATGCGGCAGTCGAATTTGCCAAGACCAGCAAGAAATCAGGCAAACCTTTTTATAAGTGGCAATCCACGCAGTCGATGATTGCGGAGATGGCTACTGACATCGAGGCGGCACGGTTACTCGTGTATCAGGCGGCCGCGTTGAAAGATGACGGCAAGCCTTATGTTAAAGAGGCGGCAATGGCGAAATACTATGCCTCAACCGTGGGTACAAAGGCAGCCAATATGGCTATTGATATCCACGGCATGCTCGGCATCACTGATATGTATCCGGTTGAGCGATTCATAAGGGATGAAAAGCTCATGGAGATTGGTGAAGGTACAAGTGAAATTCAGAAGATTGTCATTGCGCGAGAAGTATTTGGCAAGTGACTTGCCCAAATACCTAAATGCCTAAAATCCCATGAAGTTCAGTGTCCGCTATACAGAACGCAAAGTTGACACTTCTATTTAGGTAGTTTAGGGATTTTGGTTTTAGGATTTTGTCGTGATAAAGGAGGTATCATGAATTTTGATCTGACCAATGATCAGAAAATGCTTCAAGATCAAGTGCGTAAGTTTGCGCAAGCCGAATTGGCGCCCATGGCTCCAGAGATAGATAAGTCCGGGGATTTTCCGTGGCCGAATCTGAAGAAGATGGCTCAACTAGGTTTGCTCGGCGTTATTGTTCCTGAGCAATACGGCGGCTCAGGATTTGATTTTGTATCACTGGCAATTGCGATTGAGGAGATCTCGCGGGTTTGTGCGTCAACCGGCGTCATCGTTGCCGTCAACAACACCCTAACAACGTATCCAATTCTTCAATTTGGCAATGAGGAACAAAAGAAGAAATATCTGCCGCTATTATGCAGTGGTGAGAAGATTGGGGCCTTTGGTATCACCGAACCCAATGCAGGGTCTGATGTGGTCGCCATAGAATCAACCGCCCGTCTTGAGGGTGATCACTATGTGCTGAACGGCACAAAGAGATTCATCACAAATGGCGGTGAGGCAGGTATTTTTGTAGTCTTTGCATATACAAATAAAGAATCAAAGCATAAAGGCATCAGTGCATTTATTGTTGAGCGGGATACTCCTGGTTTTAGTCTGGGAAAACATGAAGACCTTATGGGCATCCGGGCAACCGCGAATTGTGAGTTGATATTCGAGGATGCGAAAATCCCGAAAGAGAATCTACTTGGTAAAGAGGGCGATGGATTTAAGATTTGCATGAACACACTTGATGTGTCGAGAATCGATATCGGTGCGCAAGCGGTCGGTATCGCCCAAGCGGCTCTGGACGAAGCGGTGAAGTATTCGAAAGAACGCAAGGCGTTTGGCCAGCTGATATGCAATTTTCAGATGATCCAATCCATGTTTGCGGAGATGGCGACCGAGATCCAGGCGGCGCGTCTGCTGGTCTTTTATGCGGGTTACTGTAAAGACAAGGGCATGCAGAGGTTTTCCAAAGAATCCGCCATGGCGAAATATTATGCAGCTGATATGGCGGTAGGTGTCGCCCGCAAGTCACTTCAAATCCATGGCGGTTACGGGTACACAAAAGACTATGCAATAGAGAGATTGTACCGCGACGCCAAGATCCTTGAGCTCTACGAAGGCACGTCAGAAATTCAAAAGATAGTGATCGCGAGAGAACTCACCCGTTAAATCCTAAGCACGAAATCCGAAATTCGAAACAATACCCAATTACCAAAATACCAAATTCTAAACGTTTTGAAAATTCGGATTTGGAATTTGTTTAGTATTTCGATATTCGGATTTAGTATTTTCCAGTAGGAAGGAGGTTGTTTTGGACTTGATTGTCTGCATCAAGAGAGTGCCTCAGACCGCAGAGGCCGAGGTGAAAGTCGATGCGTCGGGTAAGGACATTGTGAAAGACCGGTTGACGTTTGACATGAATGAAGCAGATTCTTATGCCCTCGAAGAAGCGATTCTTCTCAAGGAGAAGTTTGGGGGTATAATAACTGCTATATCCTTAGGTCCGGTTGACGCGGAAGATACACTGCGCATCGCCCTGGCAAAAGGCGCCGACAACGCAATCAGAATCAAGGCGGAGGACTTTGGCGAATTAGATGGCTCGAAAACAGCAGCGTTCCTGAAGGAAGTAATAAAAGACATCAAATTCGATGTCGTTTTCACCGGTTGTATGGCTACTGATGATAGCTACTATGGAGTTGGTCCAGTACTTGCCGAAATGCTTGATGTTCCACATGCAACATTGGTTGGCAAAATCGAAGTCGCCGACGGGCAGGCTCACGTTAATCGCGAACTCGAGGGCGGTTTGATCGAGCACCTCCAGATGTCCTTGCCAGCAGTGTTTGCGGTTCAGACCGGCATTAACGAACCGCGCTACGCCTCCTTGATTGCCATAAGAAGAGCAGCAGGGAAAGAGATAAAGGTATTAGGCAAGGGAGATATTTCAGCTGAGCCAGTGCTAAAAACCACACTTGAAGAGTTGTTCGTACCACCGGTTGGCAAAAGGGCGGAAATGATAACTGGTACTGCTGACGAAGTTGCCGCGAGAACCGCAGAAATAATAAGGGAAAAGGGATTGGTTTAAGGAGGAAAGATGGCTGATATTCTAGCGTTGGTTGAACATCGTCAAGGTACAATCCGAGACATAACCTATGAGCTGCTCACGTGTGGGAGAAAGTTGGCTGAGAAGATCGATACGAAATTAACTGGTGTGATACTAGGTCACAACACTGAGAGTTTTCATGAGAGTATTAAGAAATATGCACATCGTCTTATTGTAGTAGATCATGAAGTGTTCAAAGATTTCAATGCGGAGGCATATCAACATGCCCTTGCTGATATCATTAAGAAGCAAAACCCTTTTTTAACCTTGATCGGGAATACTGCTTTTGGGATCGATCTGTGTCCAGCTCTGGCAACACACCTGGGTATTCCGTTTACAACTGATTGTATCGGTGTCGAGATCACCGACCGCAAAATACGCGTGACCCGTCAGCTATACGATGGTAAAATGGATGCGCATGTTCAACTTACTGAAAGCCCTTCTTATATGCTTACGTTGCGTAGCGGGTCCTGCCCGGCTGAACCGGGGAGTCTCGCTGCGGAAATACAAAAAATCGAATCCCCGATTACTAGGCAACCCGACTACAAGATGTTTGTTGAATATATCGAGGCGGCGGTGGGTGATGTCGATATTACAAAAGCCGATGTTATCGTTGGTGTCGGTCGCGGGATAAAGGAGCAGGCGAATTTGTCCATGGTGGAAGAATTCGCGAAAGCAGTGGGTGGCGTGGTTGCGTGTTCGCGTCCCGTCGTCGACGCCAATTGGCTACCCAAGGACCGGCAAGTAGGGTCATCGGGAAAGACCGTGAAACCCAAACTCTATATTGCGATCGGAATTTCGGGGGCATTCCAGCACATAGCCGGCATGAAGAATTCAGACACCATTATCGCGATCAACAAAGATCCGAATGCACCGATATTCAATGATGCCGACTACGGCATCGTTGATGATCTTTTCAAGGTCGTGCCCGCACTGAAAAACAAGATAGCGGAGATGAAGAGATAACCATGAAGAGAGTAGGCGTTTTTATCTGCCATTGTGGTCGGAACATAAGTGCTAACATCGACATAGAAAAGCTGGTGAAAGAAATAAAGGAGCATCCTGGCGTCGCGCATTGCGAAGATTACAGGTACATGTGTTCTGATCCTGGCCAGGTGATGATAAAGGAAAGATTGAGAGAGAGCAATCTCGACAGTATTGTTGTGGCATCGTGTAGCCCGCTGCTACATGAAGTGACTTTTCGCCGTGCTGTAGCGGAAGCAGGGTTGAATCCATATTTGCTGGAGATGGCAAACATCAGAGAACAATGCAGTTGGATTCATGCCGACACCGAAGAGGCGACAAAAAAAGCGATCGAAATTATCAAGGCGACGGTCGAAAAAGCAAAATACAATGATGCTTTGGAGCCCGCCAAGATTCCGGTCAACCCGCGGGCCTTGGTGCTGGGCGGGGGTATTGCTGGAATACAGGCTGCTTTGGATATTGCTAATTCCGGATATGAGGTAGTGCTGGTTGAACGTACTCCCACGATCGGTGGGCATATGGCACAACTGTCAGAGACTTTTCCCACCTTGGATTGCTCGCAATGTATCCTTACGCCCAGGATGGTTGATGCTGCACATCAGGAAAAGATAAAACTATACACCTATGCTGAACTTGAAGAAGTATCGGGTTCAGTTGGAAATTTCCGCGTGAGTTTAAGAAAAAAGGCTTCCTATGTTGATAACAAGAAATGCAACGGTTGTGCAGATTGTGCGCCGGCTTGCCCAGTTTTAATGGTTAATGAATTTGATGCAAACCTATCAAAAAGGAAGGCCATATATCGTCCCTTCCCTCAGGCAGTACCTAATGTCTTCACGATTGACAAGAAAGATGCAGCGCCGTGTCGCGTTGCATGCCCGGCGGGTGTCAATGTACAGGGTTATGTCGCACTTTCATCTCAAGGCAAATTCAAAGAAGCACTTGCCCTCGAGCGAGAAGATAATCCATTCGCGTCAGTTTGCGGACGTGTGTGCACTCATCCCTGTGAGAGCGAATGCAAGCGAAGTGAATTTGGGGATGCCATCTCAATCCGGACGATAAAGCGTTTCATTTCTGATTTCGAGGAGCAACTGCCAAAAATCGAACGGCCGAGACCGAGGAAGGGCAAGATCGCGATCATCGGTTCTGGGCCATCAGGGTTGAGTTGTGCTTATTTCCTTGCCAAACAGGGTTATGAGACTACTGTCTTCGAAGCCCTGCCCGTCATCGGCGGCATGTTGATCACCGGTATTCCCGAGTTCAGACTGCCGAGAAAAGGATTGGAACAGGACATCGGTTACATCAAATCCTGGGGCGTTGAAATTAAAACAGAACACAAGATAGATGATCCAGAAAAACTTCTGAAAAATGGCTTTGATGCAGTATATATCAGCAGTGGTGCGCATATTGAACGAAAACTGGGTGTCGACGGAGAAGCCCTGAAAGGTGTTTTCTACGGCATCGATTTCCTGCGCCGGGTGAATCTCGGTGAGAAAATAAAAGTCGGTGCGCACGCGGCCGTGGTTGGCGGAGGCAATTCAGCGATCGACGCGGCGCGTACCGCGTTGAGGTTGGGTGCGGAGGAAGTCACCATAGTGTATCGGCGTTCCCTTACAGAAATGCCGGCGGATAGAGATGAAATCGACGAGGCGGTGAATGAGGGAATTAAAATCAGGTTCCTGGCGACGCCAACCGGATTCATCGGAGAAAATGGTTCCCTGAAGGAAATGAAGTGTATGAGAATGAAACTTGGTGCGCCTGATGAGTCAGGACGTCGGCGACCCGAACCGATTTCCGGATCCGGATTCGCGATTGCGGTCGATACTGTAGTAGTGACCATCGGGCAATCTCCTGATATTTCTTTCCTGTCAAAAGACACGAAGTTAGAGGTGAGTAAATGGGGTAGTATCGTTGTGGATGATGTTACAAAGGCGACGTCGGTTTCTGGTGTTTTTGCGGGGGGCGATGCGGTACGTGGCCCGGATACTGTTATTTGGGCAATCGCTGACGGCAAAGAGGCAGCGGTTTCGATCCATCGCTTTTTGCGTGGCGTAGATATGCGGGAGAGGCGAATAAAGCCCAGGGCGGTCGAGGATATTATCTTGCCTCGTGTCATTAAGGACAACGTGCGCCAGGAAGCGCGCACGATATCGATCGCTGAACGTTCGGGCAACTTCAATGAGGTGAATCTGGGACTTACTCAAGAAGGAGCGAAGACAGAAGCCTTGAGATGTTTTTCCTGTGGCGGGTGTATCGAGTGTGGAGAGTGTGAAAAGGCCTGCGAGCAAGATGCCATAAAGCACGAAATGCAGGATGAAGTCGTCGAGGAAGAGGTTGGTGCGATAATCGTGGCCACGGGATACGAGCTCTACGAAATAGAAAGAATACCTGAGTACGGCGCAGGAAAGTATGAAGATGTGATTGATGGATTGCAGTTCGAGCGCTTGCTTTCAGCATCGGGACCGACTCAAGGTGAAATCCGCAGGCCGTCAGATAACAAGATACCAAAAAGAATTGCTTTTATATCGTGTGTAGGATCGCGTGACCCAGAGCATCATTTGCCGTATTGCTCAAAGATATGTTGCATGTACAACACGAAACACGCTCTATTGTACAAAGAGCGTGTAAGAGACGGTGAAGCGATCATATTCTCGATAGATATCAGAACCGCTGGGAAAGATTATGAAGAATTTTTCATGCGCGCTAAAGAAGATGAAAATGTTCTTTATGTGCGAGGCAAACCGTCACGCGTTTTGAAGGAAGGAAATGGCTTGGTCGTTTGGACAACGGATACGCTGACCGGCCGGGCACTGAAGTATAAGTGTGATATGGTTGTTCTTTCTATGGCCGTGATCCCTTCATTGAAAATCCTCGAGCTTGCGAAGAAACTGAGAATCCAGACCAATATTCATGGATTCTTCAATGAGGCACATCCTAAGTTACGTCCGGTCGAGTCACTCGTTCCTGGGTTCTTCCTGGCGGGCTGTGCCCAGACGCCCAAGGATATCCCAGAAACCGTGGCTCAAGCATCGGCGGCGGCGTCCAAGGTGCTCGAGATGTTCTCCAAGAAAGAACTGACCGCAGAACCAATGGTTGTGACGATTGATGAGGAAATGTGCTGTGGCTGCAAGCTCTGTGTGGTGACCTGCCCTTATGAGGCGCGCGAATTCGATGAAGAAAAGAATATCGTGAGCATAAATGAAGCTTTGTGCATGGGCTGTGGAAGCTGTGTTGCGGCATGTGCGAGCGGTGCTTCACAACAAAAGAACTTGGTCGAAAAGCAGATCTCGAAAATGGTGGAGGTAATCCTTGGCGGATAAGAAGAATATCGTCGCTGAAGTGAATCCAGAAATCAGGGATGCGCTCATTGAAATGGGTGCAATCGATGCGTACAAGTGCTACCAGTGCGGTAAATGCGCGAGCGTTTGCCCCTGGTTTCAGGTAGGGACCTATGAGTTTTTGGTTTTCAGGTTTCCCTTGGAAACCGTACTTGGTTTGATCGCAAGCAGCGAGGAAAAGGAAGAACTGGCCAAGGAAGTCGATAAGATATACCGTTGTGTAGGTTGCGAGGCTTGCGTTGACCAGTGCCCTTTGGGCGTTAATATACCCCATATTCTCAGATCGGCCAGGCGGATCCTAGTTGATTTTGGTTCCTATCCGGAAACACTGAAATCAGTAGTACAGAAAATAAGGAATGTGGGGAATCCTCTGGGTGAGCCGCGCGAAAAACGTGCTGACTGGGTAGAGGAAAGTGGCGTTGCTGAATTCAAACCGAATATGGAGCTACTCTATTTCCCGTGTTGCTTGCCCTCGTATGATGCTCGCTTGCAGGGTGTCGCCAAAGCGACTGCGCACTTGCTTAAAAGTGCCGGAACTTCGTTCGGCATTCTTGGTACCAAAGAGAACTGCTGTGGTGAAGCAATTAGGCGCGTGGGCGCTGAAGCAGTATATAAGGAGGCCGCTCAATCAAATATCAATAACTTCAAAGAAGCTGGAGTCAAGCGTGTCCTCGTCAGCTCACCTCATTGCCACGTTACTTTTAAGAATGAGTATCCGGAACTGGGCGGTGCTTTTGACGCGGTTCACACTACAGAATATTTCTGGCATTTAATTGAACAGGGTAAGATACAGCCCAGTGGTAGTTTCAAGAAGAAGGTTGTTTATCATGATCCATGTACCTTGGGACGGCAAAGCGGCATATATGATGCGCCGAGAAATATACTGAAAAGCATTCCTGGGTTGGAGTTGTTGGAAGTGGAGGATTTCTCGCGCAACTTGAGTCTCTGTTGTGGCGCGGGTAGCGGCGCATTATGGATCGATTGGCCCAAGGGCGAGCGCATGGCCGACATACGCATAAAGCAATTAGTAGATACCGGGGCCGAAGTTATCGCCGTTGCCTGTCCGTATTGTTTGCAGATGTTTGAAGAGACTGTGAAAGCTATGAATCTAGATATTCCGGTTATGGATGTGACCGAAATACTGGTTGAATCAATGAATGAAAGCGAGCCCGTTGAATAGGATACCAAAATGAAGCTAAGATCGCTCGTCGAGAAATTGCCTGCGGAACAGAACCTATCCACTCAGCCAAGACCGTACATAAATCATTCGGTGGAGTTGAAGAAAAAATATACCGCAGAACAGCGGGCAGAAATGCTTGACCGAGTGGGCTTGAACGTTTTCTTTTTTCCTTCAGAAATGATAACTGGATGCGATCTCCTGTCTGACTCCGGGGTGACAACCATGACGAGCGAGCAGTGGGCCGCATTACATCTCGGCGATGAGGCATATGGGTCGAATCGCGGTTATTTTATGTTGAAGGTTCAGATAAGAGATACATTTGGCGAGGCGTTTTTTGGCGAACCAGACGCGGGGGCACCCAACGCATTCATATTTCATCAAGGCCGGTCAAGTGAAGATGCTTTCTTCACGCAACTGGGCAGGTTAGGCACAGGACTCATCATTCCCAGTAATGGACATTTTGACACGACCGGCGCCAACATAGAAGCAAACATGATGCAGGCCGTCAATCTTTTTTCCGACGAACTCCTTGCGGTTGAAACCGATGCTAGATTCAAGGGAAACATGAATATTCCAAAGCTGAAATCATTGCTCGATGAATCCCGGGATCGGATTCCCCTTGTTTACCTGACGATAACTAACAATACGGCGGGCGGGCAACCAGTATCCATGGCAAATATCCGCGAAGTTTCAGACGTTACCCGTAAACACGATATTCCTTTATTCTTTGACGCCTGCCGGTTTGCTGAAAATGCATGGTTTGTGAAGCAGCAGGAGGCTGGTTATGCGCAAAAGGAGATAAAGGAAAT
>JBAUFP010000031.1:0-2101 GCA_049679205.1 bacterium
ACCACAAACGTCGGCGGTAACTCAGGCGTACCTATATCCGAACGAATCAACATGCCGTTAACCGGCGGTACCACTTCATGCGGCACGTATCCGGCACCGATCGTCACCACATAACTGATCGTATCCAAAATACCGACATCATCCTTTAACAATGCGTTATAGCGCGCACCAGTATAGGGAATCTGAACATTGTTCGCATCGACAAAGAAAGCGGTCGCCGTATCCGGACCCAGGTACTCGATGTAGAGTGGATAGTCAGCATCGATCTCCTGCGGATAGGCCACCGAAGCACTCACCAACTCCACGATCTGATCATTACCCGACAGATACTCGATCAAAGGCTCACCCGGCCCAACATAATTCGCTGGGTCCCGACGGGGCATAGCACTAACAGCCGTGCGCATGCTTTCAAACCAAATTGGTTTGGGAAAAATATCAAAACCTTCCGTCGTCCTTATGTAGTTATAATCAAACGAAGTCACCGCATAATAATACGGGAAACCATTACGCACATCATCATCCGTAAAGATATGGAAAATACCCGTATCCTCAGCCCGCAAACGGATCGAATCCGGCTGGGTCGTATCCTCAAACACAATACCATCGGCAAGATCACAACCGGTCAATAACTCCCAGGAACCAGACTGACCACTCAAACTCTTCCAAACCCGGTAACCCTGAAAATCATACTGGATGTAGTACGGATCAAAGTATTGTGACCCTGGATCTGTTCCCACTAGATCGAACCACGGATCCGAGGTTGTCTCCGGTACATTGTCCCATATCAGTGTTATCCGTGTGTCACCGGGCATAAGCGCTAAACCCGGCGACGGTGGAGGTCCCGGAACAAACCAGTTCATGTCATGGACGAATTGCGCCCAGTAGTCAGGCTCAACAAGCGCCGAATCCGGTCTCAAGAATACCCCATGCCAATCAGCGAATATGACCCCAAGCACCACGGTCACGCTTGAATCCGGCATCAGGTCAAAAGGCCCGCTACACTGAAGCCAGCGCTGGTCATCCGGAGCAACTGGCATCGTATCATAAGGCTCGTACGCTCCAGTCTGGAAATTGTATCCTGCTAGAGTCATATAGCGCTCGAAATCGAGATTCGGCTCCAAATTCAGGGTGAAACGCTTGAACGCGGTCATACCCAACTGCGGTATCTCTGATGGATCACGCCAGTCAGGCAAGCCATCATTATCTATGTCCCACTGTAGCGCAGGAAGATTGGTCACGTAATACGCGCTGTCCCTTTCATATTGATCAAGAATGTAATCATTGTCTTTATCTTCACCTTCAACCAGGTCATAGGGTGTACGCATCAAATCATAGCCTATTACTCCAGGTTGCCACGGAGGGGTTCCTGGCTCTTCAATTTCCTGCCACTGGTAAGCCAGGTCGTCAATGTAAAACGAATCGCCGTCGATCACATACCACTGGCCGATGATAGCTGATATCCGGTCATTAGCCGAAGTACCGGATTCGTTGCCGATATCATTATCAGCGCAGATGCCAAAATAAAGCTCTCTAAGGTTTTGCCCGAGCACATTCTTTATCTCATAGGTTATAAAAAAAACGCTCTCCAGCAACGACAGATTCCAGACGTAAACGGTCTGGTAGACTTCGATGCCGATAGGCCGAGTATCACCGGCAATATGATACACTGAATCGCAATCATTAAGACAACACCATGAATCTTGATGGGAAACCGGCTCTTGCGGTGCCATGGGAAATGTGGTAGCTGGAGGCGGCCACGGGTCTGGATATACATAAATGATCGCCTCGGGATGACTGACTGACATACCGCAAAGCCCGGGCGCGAATTCACCACCGCCGCCATGCGGCATATAAGCGGCCGTCACCATGGTGTCACCAACAACCGAATCCTGTGCACCAACCCATAGTCCCGCGCCGTAAATATATGTATGATTTGTGCCGATCGGCCACCAGCAGCCGCCATTATTGCCCGTTTCATCCTGGCCGAACTTACCGTAATTGGACACACACAACTCAACCTGATTGACGTTATGCCTTATTATCTGAAATGCACGGCCAGTGATAATGCCTGCGGTTGTTTTACCGTAAAGACACGAAGCTG
>JBAUFP010000032.1:0-3982 GCA_049679205.1 bacterium
TGTATGAACCACTGCCGCCATAATTACAGAAGCTATACTTCAACCAGTCCATGCCCGAATTAGGTGTCATGACCGGGGAAAATGCACTATCCTGAATCCAGAAAGCACTACCACCCGCGTCCGAGTCAACCCAGAAGCATGAATCACCCGCTGCCGGCGGCGTCTGACTAGCATGGGTACCCGACGGTTCAACATCCCAACCGGCCGGGAATGGCATGCCATTGGTATGGGTCCAGGCCTGCAGACCAGTCTCGAAATCAAAGACTACCGGACCCATTGACGGAGCTTCGAACAGAATTGCATAGTTGTCCTGCAGGTCGGCAGAGTTGTATAGAAATTCCAAATACCAGACTGGACTGACGGTTGTATCGCCTTGAATACCAACCGTCGCGCCGCTGCCGGCTTCAGAACTGGCATCTAAGTACTGCATGAGTATGTTGCCGTTACCGCCGTCGAGGATGAGCTCCATCATTAGAGTATCACTTGTACCGTAGTGCACAATATTATTATACTGAATCACGAGTTGGTTGCCGACTACCTGCCAGTAAATATCATCGGAATTCGTGCTTGCCGGATTGAGATCGTCCCAGTACAGAGCAATAAACTGATTCGTATAGCTGCCATAGGGAAGCGCGTAATTTGAGAGTGGCCAGTATGTCAGGTCTTCGAAATAGATGGCGCCGTTAGAACTGATACCTATCGTATCAAAGGTCATACCATAGAATGTGAATGTGAAGGGAATAGGCCAGATCTCATCATCGTCACCAGCATTGGTAGCGGTACCTGTTCCAGAGATATCAACCCAGTTGAACACTGGACCGCCCGGTGCTTCCGAGTCGATCCACGTGTAGCCGAAATCATCTGGTCCGCCCGTGCTACCACCAGCCGGCTCAACGATCGCCCAGATGTTCCAGTTGTAGTTAAGGCCGAGCGGGCCTAGTTCATACCAGGCACCAGAATCATTCACCCAGTCGCCTTTGCCCGCAACATAGGGTCCGGGACCGACGCCTGAAGGGAATCCGCCAGGACTCTCAGTGTGCGCGTCCGCGATCCAAATGTCATCGGTTCCGTTGATCGCAACCGGTGTAAGGAGATCAATTCTGTTCCATGCGCCTGTGGTCGGTGTCCAAGTTTGCTCGCTTACTATTGGGCCAGGTAATATAGGTGTGCCTTGTCCATATACTTGGATCGAATCATTGGTTGTCGTGTATGCAGCACGGAAAACGACCACCGCAATAAGATTGTACCCCGCGTAAGGAGCCAGCTCAGTTGTCGTGAACCTTACGGCTGCACTCCAATGATAACCAGCGGTATTCATACCAATGGAATTGGTATTGATCATACCATCATAATACAGGGTATCTTCCTGGCGATTAGTTGCTCGTGCTTGTTGTACTTTGGCTGCTTGATCAGGCATAGGACTAGCACCAATTAGTCGTTCCGCTGGTGTCCGGACCATAGGTGTGACATCAGCATCGGCCCGTTCAAGAATCCTCTGACTCGCAAAGAGCATGGGGATTAAAGCCAAGCATATGATTAATATTTTCTTCATTACACTCTCCTGTCGATTTTGGGATATTGACTTTTTAAATCAGGCCCTATCCCTAGAGAGCCTGAAACAGAGTCGGTTTTGCTGGCAATCACCTCCTTTCGTTCAATTATATTCAATCGGGATATACTTATCTCTCCAAGATCCTAATTGTTAATGATAGCCAAAAAATCCCGGTTGTCAACCCTCGACTTTGCTTGTTATTTCCCCCTCGGTCTGCCACCAGTACAAATGACGGTTTGGTTCGCCCGGTTGACATAATTGCCATGTCAGAAAAGTCTTGCAATGACGGGCGTTCCCCGTATAATTCGGTAATATGGGAGTCAAATGGTTCTTATCCTGGGTGCTCGTATATCCCTTGCTTAAGCTGTTAACGGGCATTGAAATTGAGGGGCGCGTGCCCAAACGCGGGTCGGTCATATTGGCCGCCAATCATGTTTCATTTTTAGACCCACCAGTCGTCGGTCTTGCTGCTTGCCGCGAGATCTATTTCTTAGCCAAGCCTGGATTGTTCAAGGGCTCAAAATTCTTCGCCCGGCTCATCACCTCATACAATGCGCTGTCGTTGGAGGGAATGTTTGGTGTTAGAAAAGCAATAAGACTGTTTCGTGCCGGAAATGCGGTGGTGATCTTTCCCGAGGGCACTCGATCGCGCAAAAAGATGATTCTTCCATTTCATCAAGGGGTTGGATACCTGGCAATCAACTTCGGAGTACCGGTAGTTCCCGTCTATATTGCGAATTCGAATAAGCGTTTTATCTCGCTGGTGCTGAGAATCAACAAGTTGAAGATCAGATTCGGTAAGGCAATTTCACCCCATGGCTACAAGAAGACGCGCGAGGATTTTGCACGCTTTGCCACCCGGGTGCGGGACGAGATCCTGCGGCTGAAATGAAAATCTACCGGGCGCGACACGGCGGATTCTGCTTTGGAGTTAAGCGGGCGATTAAGATAGCGCTTGAAGCATCAAAAAAGGCGGATGGTGTTTATTCATTGGGGCCATTGATACATAATCACCTGGCGGTAGAGGATTTGAGGTCTAGAGGCATTAGACCAGTTGAGAAAATGAGTGGTGTGAAGAACAAGGAAGTAGTAATTATCCGCTCACATGGGGTCGCGCCGGATGTTCTCAAGAAGCTCAAGTCAAAGAATTGCGAGATCATCGATGCTACGTGTCCGAGGGTGCGGCGTGCGCAACGTTATGTACAGAGACTCATCAACGAAGGTTACTACGTAGTGATCGTGGGCGAAAAGGATCATCCTGAAGTGAAAGGTCTTATGGGTTACGGTGGAACTCACGCTACAATATACAAGGACAAGTACATGATAGGAAAGAAGAAGATCGGGGTGGTCCCTCAGACTACGCTTAATCAGGCACGGTTCAATGATGCGGTTGCCGATCTGATGGCGAACGTGATAGAGATGAAAATCTACAATACTATATGCCGCGAGACCGCATTGCGGATCAATGAAGCTACAAAATTGGCCAAGAAAGCGAATATGATGATCATCGTTGGTGGAAAGGATAGCGCCAATACGACAAGATTGTATCTGACCTGTAAGAAATTAAGGCGTTCTTATCATATTGAATCAGCCAATGAAATAAAACGCTCCTGGTTCAAGGGAGTAAAGAGTGTCGGCATTACTGCGGGAGCATCCACGCCCAAGGGGCAAGTTGACGATGTGGTAAGAAAGATAAGAAAAATGTTTCCGCGTAAATAAGAAGTAATTCTTTTCACTCGAACGATAAGCTTAATACTCTTCGAGTAAAAGAGGTACCGCCAACTGCATCGAGAAGCAAATTCTGAAAAACCAATTTCGAAATCCCACCCCGTACCTTTCTGAAAAAACAAATTTCACCGATCGATACTTCCATATAACACGGTGCAGTTTTTGTGGTTTCTAAGAACCATGAAGCAAGGGTGCGGGGTCTCCGCTTCGCTCCGAAATCACAAAGCACAAACTCCAGATAATAATCGAATCAGAAACACCAAACACAAAACAGTTGGATCGTTGAGAGGTTAATAGACGGTAACTTCTCCCGTTAGAACGGGATGCTCGCTTTCACGGTCAAATAAAAGATTTGTGTGAAAGCGGCATCGACAAGCTCGAAGCGTAAATGTTTAGCCCAATAAATTGGGCAACTACAGTTATTTCCCGTACGGCGATCAGGTATCCGGGAAAAGCGTCAGGCGTCCAGCGTGTTGCGTTATGCGTAATACGCTTCCCCCGCAAATGCGGGATTCTCGTTTTTGCTGTTAAACCAAAGTCTTGAGCAAAAACGGAATCGACAAGCTCGAAAAACAACTGTCCCTTACTGTTCGAGTGGAGGCCTGCCAGGGGCGGAATCGAGAACCATCTAAGAAATTTCAAATCTCAAAACACTAATGATCGTGATAAACAACTACGTAGGGCAAACCTTGAGGTTTGCAG
>JBAUFP010000033.1:0-2109 GCA_049679205.1 bacterium
AGGCGTAAGCCATGCCAACGGCTCTTGCGGACGGAGATATCAAAAGGAATGTTGCACCGGGTCTTTGGCCAGCACAAAAGGCCAGACTTGCTGATATGATTAATAGACAGGATACTTTCTTATCGTACACAAAACACTGTTACTTATCGCTGAATATTAATAAAATTGATGGTGTTTGTCAAGAGGCATATGATCCCGCCGTGTGGTAAAAAAGTACCAGCACCAAGAGATTGACAATTCTCACTTAGTATATATAATAATGAATATGCAAAAGGGACTCGTCATTATCCCGACCTACAATGAATCGTCGAATATCGAAAAAATCATCAACATAATCCTGGCTGTTTCCGGTCAGTTAGATGTACTGGTCATCGATGATAACTCACCGGACAACACTGCGCAGATCATTCGAAACATGCAATCAAATAACCCGCGTGTTCACCTTTTGACGCGGCCGAGGAAGATGGGTTTGGGTACGGCGTATGTGATGGGCTTTGACTTTGCATTGAAGAATGGTTATGATTATGCCTTTGAAATGGACGCCGATTTCTCACACGATCCAATAGAGTTGCCGAATTTCATCAATCTCTTGGAAAAATACGATCTCATTATCGGCTCCCGGTACATACAAGGCATAAGTGTTGTCAACTGGCCGATGAAAAGACTTTTGCTCTCCTTTTTCGCGTGCATATTTGCACGCGTAGCAACCGGTATCCCAGTCAAAGATTTAACCAGCGGATTCAAATGCTATTCCCGCAAGGCGCTGGCCAGTGTAAACTGGCAGAAATTCGACGTGGGCGGTTACGGATTTCAAATCCAAAGCGTCTACTCTGTTTACAAAGCCGGGCTGAGAATCAAAGAAATCCCGATAATCTTTGTGGAGCGCAGATCCGGCGAATCCAAAATGTCCAAGCGTATAATATGGGAAGCGTTCTGGTTGGTTTGGAAACTCCGGCTTTTTTCCATATTTAATGGCAAGAAATATTTGAAGAAATAACACGGAGGTAATTCCTTGACACACATGATTCTCTTTATGATGGCTATTAACATTCAGCCAACATATTATACTAACACGAATTACATTAATGACATGACCGGTCGTGATAGTGTAATATACTGCGCAACCAATGGTGGCTTCATGGCTTTCAATAGATTAACCGATGATTTCACGGCACTGACCAACACGGATGGGCTTCAACTGAATACACAGAACGCCGTCGCTCTCGATAGCTCGGGCCACATCTGGGCGGGCAACGAGCTGGGGCTCGTGTTGGTCAACAAAGACCTGAGCAACGTCCATGTATATCCGGTTGAGTGCCTGACGTGTACAAGAACACAAACGATTACATGTCTGAGGGACAGCATTTATGTTGGTTCTTCAAACGGGCTGTTGTTCATTGACACAAAGGGAACGCCTTTAGATTTCGATGACGACACGCAAATCAAGATATTCGAGCAGCTGCCATGCAACAGCATCCGAACAATCGCCGTCGACGATACTTCGGTCTGGGTTGGCACTGCTACGGGTGGCATCGCCCATTTCTCCAAAGACTTTTCGACTACGCCGCAATACTACACAACGAACCATGGGCTATTGAATAATGAGATCAACAAATTGATGTTCATCGATTCACAATTGTACGCATGTACCGACGCAGGATTGAATATTTTCAATACTGATCATTTTGACACGCTTCTGACAAATTACGAAATAAACGATATCAGCTATCTGGGCGACTCGCTTGTACTCGCCCTGGATCAGGACCAACAGGTTGGCATCCTGCATGGAGGAAATGTCATCATCATACGGAACGGTTTACCTTGGCGCAGCAGAGTCCGGGCCCTGTTCAATGTTCGGGGAGAACTTTATTGTGGTTTGGGAAATCGTTATACAAAAGAGTACTACGGTGATGGCATAGGGCTCTACAATACCCCTAACAATATATGGGCAATCACGAAGAACCAGTGCCTTCCTTCGAACCATATATCCGAAATCACAGCAAACGAACAAGGTGTCTTCGTGGCTTGCGGAAACCGAGCCAGCGAATCGAGGGGGTTCGGCTGGCTGACCAACCAATCAGAATGGATCAACTACTCGAGGGATTCAAT
>JBAUFP010000034.1:0-14264 GCA_049679205.1 bacterium
GCTGGTGGTTACACGACGCTGGCGGCACTTACGTTTCGTGATGTGTTCAAGGCCGGTGCCAGTTACTACGGTGTGAGTGATCTCGAGGCGCTGGCTAGGGAAACCCACAAATTTGAGGCAAGATACCTTGATAGCCTTATTGGCCCATACCCGGACGCAGTGAAAACCTACCGGGAGCGTTCACCTATCAATGATACAGGACTACTGTCGGAACCAATAATATTCTTCCAGGGGCTCGATGATAAGGTGGTGCCGGCCAATCAAGCCGAGAGAATGGTGAAGGCATTACGGGAAAGGAGAATACCGGTAGCGTACATTGCTTTTGAAGGTGAACAACACGGTTTTCGTAAGTCGGAAAGCCTGAAGCGTTGTTTGGAAGCCGAGTTGTATTTTTATTCGCGAATCTTCGGTTTCGAGATAAGTGACAAAATATGTTCAGTTCATATCGAGAACCTTTGATATAATAATGCAAGGATACGCGGTTTTTCATGTGAGATAATTAAGATTCATCACCCTACATATATCTCTACTTTCAGAAAGGTGAAGAAGATAAGACGGTAATACCGCGTTTTGATCGTAATCCGAAGCTGAACCTGCGATTCATTGCTCCACTTCTCTTCCATTCGTCAACTCCTTTAGTGCTATCGATTGAGTAAATTCCGTCTCGACTGCAAATTGACATTACGAAGTAACTTCAATGTCAAACCCCTACACTGCTTGACATCGTACTGCGTGTGATTAGAATAGTACATCATCGTACTTGTTGATCGTATCAGCACGGGGAGGATATTCATGAAAAAAATATGTTCTGTATTAGTGACTTTCTCAATATTGGGCATTTGCTTAGTCGGTTGCGGAGCAAAGGAAACTCATTTTGTCACAATCGGTACCGGGGGTGTAACGGGTCTCTATTATCCCACCGGAGGTGCCATAAGCAGGATGTTGAACAAGAAATTCAAACAGTTCGGGATCAAGGCGACAGTGGAATCGACGAGTGGCTCGGTGTTCAATATCAATGCGGTAATACAGGGTGACATGGAATTCGGGATTGCGCAATCCGATAGGCAATACCAGGCTTATCATGGCCGTGCCGAATGGACTGAGTCAGGACCTCAAGAAGATTTAAGAGCAGTCTTCTCTATTCATGCCGAGCCGATTACCCTGGTGGTTTCCGAAGCGAGCGGTATTGAAGAAATAATGGATTTACGCGGCAAGAGGATCAACCTTGGCAATCCAGGTTCAGGGCAACTCCAAAATTCAAAGGACGTCTTGACCGCGGCCGGTCTGTCGGATGGGGATATAACGGCCGAATATGTAAAGGCGGTTGAAGCGCCCGGCCTTTTGCAGGATGAACGGCTTGATGGTTTCTTCTACACGGTTGGTCATCCCAACGGCAATATCAAGGAAGCGACATCAGGGAGAATCAAGGTTTTCATCGTGCCTATTGAGGGTGCAAAAATTGACAAGATGGTCGAGGATTATCCGTATTATGCGAAGGCCGTGATTCCATATTCTTTCTACCCGCGTGCCTTGAACTCCGAAGACATCGAGACAATGGGTGTCAAGGCGACGTTCGTCACGTCGAGCAATGTTGACGAGGAGTTGGTATATGCACTGGCCAAAGTTGTATTTGAAAATCTAGATGACTTCAAATCATTACACCCAGCCTACAAGTATCTCACCCGACAGAACATGCTACAAGGTCTTACTGCACCGGTCCATCGTGGTGCTATGAAATACTATAGTGAAGTCGGATTGGATGAGTATATCGATGCGGATCTAATTGTTGATTAGGTAACCGGGATGTCGTACTAAGTGTTAATGGCGAAGTTGCTGATGTGTGGTGGGTCTTTGGTACCCACCTTTTTTATCCCGCAATAGCTGATATGCGCAAAACCAAAGAGCTGCAGCGAGCCGAGGAAATACTCAAAGAAGAGACTGGACGTATCAGGAACAAACGGCGCATTGATAGAGTTGTTGTTTCATCAATCGCGGTTGCCTGGGCGCTGTTTCAACTCGCTTTGCCACGTTTCATCATACTCGATAGCGTAACAATACGAGCAATTCATTTGGCATTCGCCGTCGTTCTGGTGTTCTTAACCATACCTATGTTCAAACGCGGAAGCAAGATAAGGGCATTGAGTGCTACGAAATACATACCCACTCTTGATTTTATCTTGGCGGCGGTCGGCTGCCTTGTGGTTCTGTACATTGTTATCGATTGGACTGGAATATCAATGCGCGCCGGGGTTCCGAACATAAGAGACATAATTTTCGGTGTTCTTTTGATTGTCATTGTACTTGAATCGTCACGGCGCGTCATAGGTTTGCCACTTGTTATAATCGCTGTTCTTTTTACACTGTATGCTTTTTTTGGCCCGTATATGCCTGCGATCTTTGCCCTACGTGGTGTTTCTTTAACCAAATATCTTAGTCAGGTAGCATTGTCGACCGAAGGTATATACGGGATTCCTTTGGATGTATCCGCCAATACAGTATTTCTATTCGTACTGCTGGGTGCGATGCTCGAACGTGCCGGAGCAGTTCATTTTTTCAACGATCTGGCAATATCATTGCTGGGCCGCTTCAAGGGTGGCCCGGCAAAAGCTGCGGTCGTGGCCAGTGGCTTAACTGGCTTGGTTTCGGGTTCGAGCATAGCAAATGTTGTCACCACCGGTACATTCACGATCCCGCTGATGAAAAAAGTCGGGTACCCAAGCAAGATTGCCGCGGCAACCGAGGTCGCGGCGAGCACTAATGGACAGCTTATGCCGCCGATCATGGGTGCTGCGGCATTCATTATTGCCGAGTATTTGAGTGTTTCATACCTTGAAGTGGTGAAGGCTGCTGCTATCCCGGCCTTCGTTTCTTATTTTGCCCTGTTCTACATAACTCATCTCGAAGCTTCAAAACTGGGCATGCGCGGGCTGCCGAAATCAGATGTTCCACGCTTCGGCGCGGTGATGAGAAACGGCTTCTACTACCTTATCCCCCTTTTCTTGTTGATCTATGAGTTGATGGTCGTGCGACACACGCCTAAGCTCGCCGCTTTCAATGCGATAGTGGTTTTGATGTTGATTATCGTTATCCGGGAATTTCATAAAGCATGGAAAGCACAAAGTGGTTTTATCCAATCACTCGTTAACGCGGGCAAAACCATTGGTAATGGGTTCATTGCTGGCTCACGCAATATGCTGACCGTCGCCCTGGCCACTGCCTGTGCGGGGATCGTTGTTGGCATTGTGACAATGGGTATTGGTAGTATGATCGTGCAAATCGTCGAAATACTCTCGGCCGGTAATATCTTTCTATTATTATTGATTACTGCGATTGCGAGTTTGATAATCGGGATGGGTTTGCCGACGACGGCAACCTACATTGTTATGGCATCAATAACTGTTCCAATAATCATCAGGTTAAGTGCCCGAGGCGTGGTCGATTTTGTCCCGGCTATGGCCGCACATCTATTCTGCTTCTACTTTGGCATACTTGCCGACGATACACCACCGGTTGGTTTGGCGGCTTATAGCGCGGCAGCCATTGCCAAGTCAGATCCGATCTCGACGGGCATTAAGGGTTTCACCTATGATTTAAGGACCGCGGTGATTCCCTTTATGTTTGTCTTCAATGCGGAACTCATTCTCTTCGGGGTCCACAACCTCGCTCAGGCACTACTCATCTTCGTCATGGCGGTATTCGGTGCATTTGCCTTTACCAACGCAGTTCAAGGGTGGTTTCTGACGAAGAACAAAATTTATGAGATACCGTTATTCTTGATCGCATCGATCATTTTCTTTTATCCGGCACTGGTTACGAATGTATTGAATTTGAGTCATGAAATGAGATATTATATGTATGGTGCGGGATTTTTGATCTATGGTTTTGTATACGTGATGCAGAAGTTCAGGCTGAGAGACCGGGAACAGTCGTGAATTGTGTGCTCGGAAGCATGTAAAGAGGAGAAAACATATGGCCAGAAGATTGAAAGTTGGTGATAAGGCACCTGAGTTTTGTTTAGGGGATGCTAAGAATAATGAAGTCTGCCTTAAGGATTTTAAAGGCAAATGGCTTGTTCTATATTTCTATCCAAAGGATAATACCACGGGTTGTACAAAAGAAGCGGTTGATTTTTCCGAGCATCGCAATAAGTTCAAGAAAATGGGAACGATGGTCGTCGGCATCAGTCCGGACTCACTGATAAGTCACACTAATTTCATTAACAAACATAATCTTAAACTCACCTTACTGAGTGATACCGAGCATAAGGTGCTCAAAGAATATGGCGTCTGGCAAAAGAAGAAAATTTATGGCCGGGAATATCATGGAGTGGTGCGGACCACATTTGTCATCGATCCCAAAGGTAATATCAAGCAGATGTGGGAGAAGGTCAAAGTCGCGGGCCACGTGGATGCGGTCGAGGATTATGTGGGCACGAGCTGCAAGAGAAGTCACGATTAGTTCCCATTCCCGGGAGGGTGCTACATGTTGAAAGTGATAGAGAAATCGTGGAATGAATTCTGGGCACACTATTGGCGTATTGAAGACCTTCATAAAATACCTGGTATTTTTGAATGGGATCGCAAAATTGTCAATTTCATCGAGCATGTATGCAAACTGAAACCAC
Source organism: bacterium (assembly GCA_049679205.1). Taxonomy (GTDB): domain Bacteria; phylum Hydrothermota; class Tepidihabitantia; order SM23-42; family SM23-42; genus SM23-42. The sequence continues at coordinate 4,625 of JBAUFP010000034.1, forward strand.
CGGCGCGTGTTCTCGATCTTGCTTGCGGCGGCGGTGATCAGGCAAAGGTTTTTGCCCAGAAAGGATACAATGTAGTGGGGATTGATATCGCGCCTTCACTCATCGATTATGCTAAGCAGCAATTCTCTAGAGAAAAACTGGAAGGCACATTCATTGTCGGTGATATGCGTGATATTGACTATAACTCTGAATTCGATGCTTGTGTCATCCTGAGCGGGTCTTTTGGCTTCTTCGGTGATGTCGAAGACCAGAAGTTGTTGTGCTCAATACAGAAATCACTCAAGAAAGGCGGCAAGGCTTTTATCATGTTCATTTCGGCAAACAAGCAATTCGAGTATGAGAGAACATGGAGAGAGCTAAAGGACGGCTGGGAATTAGGTGAGGGGTGGTTTGACGCAGAAACGTGTACCCGCTACGGTACGGTTTTCATTATTCGAAAGGATGGCACAATCATCGTTCCCAAGAAAGAGCCCGGGTATAATGCAAATGAGCGAGTACGTTGCTACACGATACCAGAAATGCAGAGGATGTTTTCACATGCTGGCCTTGAATATGTGGCATGCTATTCAGACCGGCATCTTGACGTGCCGCCTGTTCCGCTGCCAAACGATGCGGTATGCAATATCGTAGTTGGGCGGCGATCAACAGAATCACAATGATTCAGAGGAGAAGGGAGGAGCGCAATGGGTAATAATAGCGAAGATGTGAAAAAAGAAGTGTGGGGTCATTTCAAAGACTTGCAGCCGGTTCACCTGGCAACGATTGATGGAAGTACGCCCAGGGTCAGGCCTGTGACACTGATCCATTTCGATGAGAAGATGTGGGTCACTACCAGCTCGGGTGATGCCAAGATAAGACAGATCAAAGAGAATGATAGTATTGAGTTTTGTCTTCTTTTGGGTATAGGTGAAAACAGCGGTTATGTAAGGTGTACTGGTAGTGCCGAGATTGTCAGCGATGTGGCAACGCGCAAGCGAATTGCTGAGAACACTCCTTTTTTTAAAACTTACTGGAAAGACACGAACGATCCTGGATATGCACTGCTACGGATACATGCGAAGGACTTTGAGTATTTACGGCCCGGTGAGTTTAAGGTGGAAAGATTTTCGGTGGTATAGATCCTTTGGGGTTTTCTATTAACGCATAGAAAAATAGTGATGCACGTATACCTATTTCAAAAAGATCTGGCCGCGGCACGGCAGCATATTAAAGAGCTCAAGACACTCGGGTATTGTGTGAGACACGAGCCGATCAGTCCAGATGTATTGCGTAAGCTTAAAGAAGAGCCGCCCATGGCGGTACTGATTGACCTTAGTCGTGCACCTTCTCTGGGCCGCGATGCTGGCATCTATATAAGGCATTACCGGGCAACGCGCAATGTACCAATTGTCTTCTTCGATGGCGAGCCAGCAAAGGTCGTTCAGATCAAAAAACACTTACCCGATGCGATCTATACGTCCTGGCGTGGAATAGAGCATGTACTGAAGCGCGCGATCGCACGTCCACCAGCCGCACCGGCCAAGCCGAAATCCCTGCTGGCGGGATACTCGGGTACGCCGTTGGTGAAGAAGCTGGGTATCAAACCGAGATCAATTATTGTACTAATAGATGCGCCACACAATTTTCTCGAGGGCTTGGGCAAGTTGCCCCCTGGCGTTGTTATAAGAAAAAGGGTAACGCAGAATAATAATATGATGATTTGGTTTGTGAAGTCAAGAAAAGCGTTGGAAAAAAGGATCAAGATGATTGCTGCACTGCTTGAACAGGGCGGGCTTTGGATAGTCTGGCCAAAAAAAATGTCTCGGATTTCTTCTGATTTGTCACAGATATACGTTCGCGAAATCGGGATTAGCGCTGGTTTGGTTGATTACAAGGTTTGCGCAGTTGATGAGACGTGGGCGGGGTTGAAGTTTGCACGCAGGAAATAATCGCTAGGTTATTGCATGCCCGTGCAAATTCGGGGGAGGAGGTTCTATGAGCCATTGGACTGAGAAGTTCTTCATCGAGAAGCCTGAATTATGGAAACATTTCTTAGATCGCGGGTGGAAGCGTTCAAGGATAACTATTCGGGCTATCTTCAAAATCCTCAAGAAACACGGTATCACTGAGGGGAAGTTTCTCGAGGTCGGTTGTGGTAACGGCCGCATATGTATTCCGGTTGCCAGGAGGGGATTCCAGGTGACCGGTGTCGACATCGGGGCATTATACATCGATGATGCAAAGAAACGTGCGATCAAGAACAAGGTTAAAGCTAATTTCATTTGCGGCGATATGAGAAGACTGAATCAACTCGTGCGCGGCAAGTATGACACTGTTTTGAGTGTTTGGACATCGATTGGCTATTATGGCAAGAAGGTTGATGAGAGATTGTTTAAGGCGGTTGCGCAACTCCTGAAAAAGAAGGGGCTGTTTTTGATTCTTAATACGATGTCTCAAGAATATCTCGTGAACCATTATTGTAGCAGTATGTTCAATGAGACTAATAAGTACCTGGTTTTGCATAAGGATAACAGATTCGATCGCTATCACTCCATCAATACAGAAAAGTGGGTATTCTATGAAAAAACCGGTAAGGATTTGAAGTATGTTGACGAACTGGAGCTCAACTTGAGAATATACTCATTGGCTGAGATTGTTGAAATGGCTGAAACTGCAGGGTTGAGATTTGTAGAGGCGTACGATAATGTGAGAGATTTGATACCGGCAAGATCTGATAGCGTGATTAATACTGTTTTCTGCAGAAGGTAGGCTGTTGATGAGGAGGAAGTTGGATGAGTAATAAGAAAATGCCGTCGCATCACGGTTACAGGGAAAAAAAGACTGGGAGTTATCCTAATGAAACAATGCGGTTGCTAGTCGAGCGCGCGAGTTGCCGTAATTTTGCGGATAAGCCAATTCCCAAAGACGTACTGGATTCAATTCTCGATGCAGGAGTTCATGCCGCGACCGGGGGGAACTTACAGCCCTATTCCATCATCAAGATAGAGTCCCGTGAAACCGCGAAAAAACTTGCGGAAATGTGCGCTCAAGAATTCATTGCCCAAGCACCGGTGAACCTCATTTTCTGTATTGACTGGTACAGGCTAGAACGATGGGCTAAATTGGAAATTGCGCCATTCACCGCGACCAGGAGCTTCCGTCATTTTTGGATTTCCTTCCAAGACACGATCATCAGCGCTCAGAATATTTGCACGGCAGCAGATGCTTTGTGTTTGGGTTCGGTATACATCGGGACAATAATGGAGTTTATGCCCGAGGTGCGAGACATGTTTGGGTTACCCAAAGGCGTGCTGCCAGTAGTATTACTATGTTTAGGTTATCCGAAATCCGCGCTAATGGTACGGAGAAAATTAGGGCGTGAAGTTGTTGTGCATAATGAGAAATATCAAGAATTAGATGACTCGAGCCTAAGAAATGCGTTCGGTGAAAAATACCATCATGCCAAAATCGAGATGACTGATGAACGGCTCGTAAGAATACGGGAAGTGTGTCAGAAAGTGCACGGGGAAGCTTTTGCGCAGGAATGTGTTAGCGATATAAAAGAGAAAGGTTACATAAACGTTGCCCAGCGCTACTTTGGGCTGCACTACTCGGCTGATCTCATGCCTGATGGTAACGACGGATTTTTGGCAATAATTAAGGAATTCGGCTTTGGGTGGTTCGAAAAATACAAGCCAGACTAGATGTAATTGAAAGGAGGAAACATGAAGGAGCAGCAGAAGGTTGAACAGGAAACGTACGAGAGGGCAAGGAAGCGTATGGAAGAAATGAAATCCTTCTACTCACATCTTTTTGTCTATCTGGCAGTGAACGCCGGTCTGTTTCTGCTTAATATCATCACCTCACCGAGGCATTTGTGGTTTTACTGGCCGCTCATTGGTTGGGGTATCGGGCTCACAATACATGGGCTGAGCGTTTTCGGCACGCAAAGGTTATTGGGTAAAGACTGGGAAGAAAGAAAGATCAAGGAGATCATGGAAAAGGAGAAAGAATGAGCGACAAAAAGACTCTCATAGCATACGCTACGAAAAGTGGTGTGACCGGAGAATCCGCGAACATAATCGCCGAAGTATTACGTAAGAAACACGGGTTTAGTGTTGATGTTATAAATCTGAAGGAAGACGCAAAACCAGTATTATCACAATATGATAATATATTCATCGGTAGCGGCATTCGCATGGGCCGGTGGTACGGAAAAGCTAAGGGCCTTCTGAAGAGTAATTTTGAAGGTAAAAATGTCGTGATATTCTTATCGGCATGTTCAGCCGGCGATCCGAAGAGTCATGATGATGCCGTCGCCAAATATCTGGATGATGTTTTAGCCAAATACCCGAGTGTGAAGCCAGTTGCTACTGCAGCCTTTGGTGGCCGGATGAAGATGTTTGGTAAGGTAAAATCAGATACCTGTAATCCGGATAAGGTTCGGGCATGGGCTGAAGAGGTGGGTAAGAAGCTTGCCGCTGCAAAATAGTGGCATGCGACAGGGGTGATAGGGTGTCAGATCTTGGATTCAAATTGATGGTCTACATCTACTGGGTTGTTGATCTATTCTACACGCCAGAAAAGCGCATAGAGACTTTGGGAATACGTCCAGGAGTTACCCTGCTTGACTATGGTTGCGGCCCGGGAAGGTATCTGAAAGGGTTTTGCAGCGCAGTCGGTAAAAATGGCAAGGTGTATGCGGCGGACATACATGAACTCGCCCTACACTATTCCAGGAAGAGAATGGAGAAACATGGGTTGGGGAATGTTGAACTGGTGCTGGTATGTGACTACCATTGCGATATTGCCGACAATAGCGTTGATATTATCTGCGCCTTTGATATGCTGCATCAGGTTACCGAACCCAATAGGTTGTTCGAAGAATTACACAGAATAATAAAAAGGGACGGTACACTAATTCTCGACGACGGTCACCAGAAGCGCGATCTGACAAAACGGGAAATAGACGAATCAAGACTTTGGAAGATTACTGAAGAAAAGAAAGACCATCTCAAGTGTACTCCGGAGTAGTGCTTACAGAGACAGTACCAGCGTTTTTGTTATGAGTGACCATCTTCCTTTGAGTTGATCACCTTGATGGTAGTGATGAAGTGAGGTAGAATATGTCTTTAGATACCCAAATTTTTTCCGTGATTCAAGCGATGTTATCACCCGCCGTGATGATATCATGTTCTGGTTTGCTGCTGCTGGCGCTCACCCCGAAGCTCGGTCGCGTCATCGATCGGATACGGCTATTAAACCAGGAAAAGATGAATATTGCCAGGAAATCGAGTTTAGAGGACATCGAAAAGGAGCGGCTGGAAAGCATTGAGCATCAGACTGCAATGCTTATGTGCCGCGCGCAGCTCTTAAAGCGGTCGAGCGGAGCGACCCTACTGGGAATTCTTTTCTTTGTGATCACCTCGGTACTGATCGGCGTTTCTTTTATGGCAAAGATCGACATTGTGACTCTAACACTTGTCACATTTCTAGTTGGGATGGTGTTTGTTTTCGGGGGAGTGGGATTTGCTTATTGGGAAATCCGCATATCGCATGACACGATCAAAGAGGAAATAGAGGCTTCGAAGTCAATAGTGAATAGACTTCACCAGAAATTCAAATAGTGTTTGTGTGTATATTGATGTGTTTTGATACTATTAGCCGCCGAGTATTCTGGCCGGCAACATGATTATGGCTTTAAAGACAGCCAGCACGCCGCTAACTGCTATGCCGAGAGTCCTAAAAGGAAGCAGGATAAGCCAAATAAAGGGATAAAGTAGAAGGGCGAGTATTGCCAGCGGCCAACACAGAACAAAGAGAATTAGCCAGAGCAAGAACTTAGTCAAAGTATGCCTCCTTTGTAGGAATTCTAACCCCTTTTCGCAAAATGTCAAGATTTTCTTCTTGACGACACATTTTCATTGATTACTATTACATATGAATGCAAATACGGAACGCAAGTGTTCATTTAAGATAAGTTACCACCTGAGTCCAAATCGCCTTATCTTTATTTTGTTTTCTTTGCCGAGGCTTGTCCTCTTTATGCACCGGCAGACTGATTTTGTAGAATAAGGTGTTCTAACATTCACTAATAGATGCGTGTAACAAAGGTCTTGCTAGCTTCAAAGTCACCAAGGAGGGAGGAACTTCTGAAGAAGATTGTGGCTCCGGACGGGATTATCGTCACCGGCAGTGAGATTCCGGAAAATCGCCGGAAAGGTGAGAGTGCAGAAACCTTCTGTAAACGCGTTGCACAGGAAAAAGCGGCGGATGTGTGGCGTAGATATTCAGGTCAGCGAAGCGACATTGCCGCGGTTGTCGGTGCCGATACAGTGATCTCATTCAGAGGTGAGGTAATTGGGCAGCCCGAGAACAAAGAAGACGCGATTCGCATTCTCGAACAGTTGAGCGGCCAGTGCCACGAAGTCATTACCGGAGTTGCAGTGTTATTCCCCAGGCCTGACCGTTTCACAACGTTCATCGTGAAGAGTGAGGTTTGGATGCACAAGCTCGGTATAGAGACGATTGAGAATTATGTTGCCACGGGTGAACCTTTGGATAAAGCCGGTGCCTATGCGATACAAGGTCAGGGCAGAAGTTTGGTGGAAAGGTACGAGGGTAGTTATACCAATATTGTAGGGCTCCCGCTTGAAGAATTAGAAAGAGTCTTGAATTCTGCGTAATAATGGAAAAGTATGACGTGATCGTCGTTGGTGGCGGTGCCTCAGGCATGATGGCGGCGGGTAGAGCTGCTGAGACTGGTTGTCGTGTTTTGTTGCTGGAAAAAATGCAGCGTCTTGGCTCAAAACTCGCAATAACCGGAAAGGGGAGATGCAACATCACAAACATGGAGGAACTGGAGTCTTTTCTGTTACATTATGGCGCCAATGGTAAATTCCTGCATAATTGCTACGCGCGGTTCTTCAATGAGGATCTGATCGATTTCTTGGAAACGAAGGGTATGGCGATTGTGGTCGAACGTGGAAAGCGCGTTTTCCCGGCGCACGATGATGCCGAGAGTATTGTCAGATGCCTGCATGATTACCTCAAGAAAAACGGGGTGGAAGTCAGAACCGGCTTTAAGGTTGATGAGATACTCGTTAGTGATGAATTTGCAGCTGGGGTGCAGGGTGACGGTATAGACATTCCCGGCGAATCTGTGATCGTGTCGACGGGTGGATTGTCCTATCCGCTCACTGGTTCGACCGGTGACGGATACAGATTTGCCATGGATCTAGGACACCGGGTACGAAAGCCAGAGCCGAATCTAGTGCCGGTCGAGATCGAAGAGGATTTTGTTACTACCCTGCAAGGTCTTAGTCTGAAAAATATTGAATTGACTGCCTTTGTCAGTGGTCGGCGATTCTCCCGCTTGTTCGGTGAGATGCTATTCACGCATTTTGGAATATCCGGACCGATCGTGCTGACCATGAGCCGGGAGGTAGTGAAGATGCTCTCCGGAAATAGGGTTACACTCCTCATCAATTTCAAGCCTGCGTTGACAAAAGCGCAGTTAGAACAGAGACTGCTGCGCGAATTCTCACAGTACGGTAAGATGAAATACAAGAATGTTCTCAAACACCTGTTGCCCATAAAGCTGGTTGACGTGTTTGTAGGCGTTTCGGGGATCTCTGCTGACAAACCGGTGTGTGAGATCAATCGTCTCGAGCGGCAAAGAATCATCCAGTTTCTCAATAGTTTTCCACTCACGGTAAAGGGTGTACGGCCCATCGATGAGGCAATCGTGACCGATGGCGGTATTGCACTTGATGAGATCGATCCGCTGACCATGCAGTCCCGGGTCGTCAAAGGGCTATTCTTCTGTGGTGAGGTTATTGATATTGCCGGCGATACTGGTGGTTATAATCTACAGGCCGCTTTTTCAACCGGATATGTGGCTGGTGAAAGTGCCTGTTGTATCCGCAAAGAAAGAGTGTAGATGATAATCCTAGAGTAGTGTAGCACCGAAACGCGGCATTGAGCTATTGACCGTATTGCCATTATTGATATAATTTCCGAAAGGAGGTATGATGCGTAAGCATTTGCCGTTTCTATTCATAATGTTGTTCTTGATCGCACCATATGTTCTGCACGGGGATATGTATACTACTATGAAAGGTGTCATGAACGATATGTCACAATATGTGGATTTTCTTGAAGACAGTCTTGACCAAGAAATCGTTCACATGCAAGCTGATATTATCACAACGAAGGGCACAACTTTCACCAGGACACTACACCAAGGGTGGACGTATGGAATAGCGGCCTTTGGTGATTGGCGGATAAAGGATTTGGATATCACAATATATATGGATATAGATGGTGAATGGATTGAGGTGACATCTGAGGATGAATCAGATAATCATCCCGTGGTCGCGGTTGACCCAGCAGAGACCAATACATATTTGATCGAGCTGACGGTATACAAATGGGATGAAGATTACACGGCCGCACATTACGGTATGCTGATCTACCACGAGGTTGAATAGTCTCGCGGCGTGGTGAGCAGAAGTATGGCCGATAGTATATTCGAAAAACTTGCTGAGGCTTTAGATAGATTACCCAATGGTTTTCCGAGAACACCCGGGAATGTCGAGATCCTCATACTAAAGAAGATTTTCTCTGAGGAAGAAGCCGAGCTGGCAGGTGAATTAAGTGGTACGCCCGAACCAGTGGGTGAAATAACTGGTCGTCTCGGGATCGCCGAAGGGGAGCTGAAACCCCGGCTCATAAAAATGGCAAAGCGCGGGCTTCTATGGATGTGGAGAAAGGATGCGAAAACGGTTTTTCGCCTGGCACCATTTATCGTGGGCGTGTATGAGTCACAACTGGAAACTATGGACCATGAGTTTGCCCATCTGGTCGAGGAATATATGGAGAACGGTGGCGCCGCAGGTATCATGAAACCGCAGCCTGCCTTGCATCGCGTCGTGCCGGCACATAGTTCGGTTAAGTCGGAATGGATCTTACCTTATGATGACATCAGGGTGATGTTAGAAAAGGCAAAGTCATTCAGAGCGCGTAATTGCATTTGCCGGGTGCAGCAGGACGCGCTGAATAACCGTAGGTGTGACTTTCCAGTAAAGAATTGTGTGACCTTTTCGCCGGTAGAACGCGCGAGTCATCCAAATGATATTACCAAAGAAGAAGCTATTGCTCTTTTAGATGAAGCGGAAGAAGTCGGTCTTGTCCACTGTGTGAGTAATGTCATCCAAGACGTTTTTTATGTATGCAATTGCTGCGGATGCTGTTGCGGCGTATTGAGGGGGATAACGGATTGGGGTATCGAAGAATCTGTAGCTCGAGCCAACTACTATGCACAGATCGATACCGGTGAATGTACCGGCTGTGGGGTCTGCGTAGAGCGCTGCCAGGTTAGGGCGATTATACTAGAGGAAGATGTCGCAGCTGTTGCCCGTGATAAGTGTATCGGTTGCGGTCTGTGTGTTAGTGGCTGCCCAGTGAAGGCGGTGAGCCTCGAGCGCAAGTCTGATGCCGAAATGATACACCCGCCTGATGATTTCAGTACCTGGGAAAAAATGCGTTTGGAATACCGGGGCTTGATTGACAAGAGGTGAGATGAGGAGAGTAAAATGCGTTCAGAGTGTTTCGATCTTGTGCGTATACGGTTATTCATCCTGGTACTTCTGTTTTGCTC
>JBAUFP010000035.1:0-1742 GCA_049679205.1 bacterium
GCAGAATACCGTTTGGCGGTGAGCATGCGGGTGCGGTTGTTCATGCAATCCTGTACGCCGATCCACTGCGTATCTGCGATATGGAGAGTAAGCTGCCCAAAGAGGTGGAACAGGTGGTATTCAAAGCCCTGCAAAAAAAGGCAGGTGATCGCTACCAGAGTGCTGTTGATCTTAAGACCGATTTGACGAAATTAAGGGATGTGTTCAGTGGTAAAGCGGCTACCCTCATTGCATCAGATATTTCTTTTGAGGAAGTATTTGAAAAACATCGCGGTATTTATTCTGCTTTGATCGGACGCGAGCAAGAAATGCAGCAACTGCAGGGATATGTAACCAGGATGATTCAGGGTAGATCATCAGCTGTCATGATATCTGGCGAAGCCGGTATAGGTAAATCGCGGTTAATCTGGGAACTTGGGCAATTAGCCAAGAAGCAAGGTGTCCGTTACCTTATGGGTCGATGTGTGCCAAGTAGTGGCATGCCCTATCAGCCAATTATAGAATCGGTCCGACAGTATTTTGCTCATAAAGGAATTTATGACATTAATGCACTTAATCAATATATTAATGAAAATGCTAAACACCTAAAGCATCGGAAAGATATTGTCGCAATGTTTGTTTTACGACAATCTGCAAAAGACCTCACCATTATAAGCAAGGAACAGCTCTGGGATACAGCATCAGAGATCATTAAAGCAATCGCCAAAGATCGACCGACAGTATTGCATCTGGATGACCTACACTGGGCTGATGTACCGAGCCTTGATATGCTTACCTATATCATGAGAACGACGACCGAGGATAGAGTGCTCATTATCTGCACGTATCGCCCTGAAGATGTTACTGAAGAGAAACACCCCCTACGTGCAATGCTAAAAAGAAAAAGCAAGGAAGTTCTTTTCCATGAAATCTCATTGAAGCGTTTAGATAGAAGGGGAACCCAGAATATTATCAGCTCGGTGTTTGAGAATTCTGCGTTTACAGATCGATTTACTGATTTAATCCATAAGGAGACAGAAGGAAATCCATTGTTTATTCTTGAGGTACTGAAATTACTCAAAGACCAAAATATCATCGCACGACACAACATCGGCTGGCGTCTGTCCGGCGATGCCATCAAGATACGGCTTCCAAAAACAGTATCTGAGGTAATTTCTCGACGACTTGAAAAGCTCAACAGAGAAGAACGGGAATTAATTGACCTTGCTGCAGTTGAGGGGCTATCCTTTCAGTCAGATACATTAGCTCATTGTCTTGAGCAATCGCGAGTAAAGATATTACGTTGCTTGCAGAATCTTGAATCATCCCATAATCTCATTCATGCAACAAAACAGGGCTATCAGTTTGACCATAGTAAGATCAAAGATGTGGTTTATGATAATCTCATTCCTGAACTTAGAAAAGAATACCATAAGATCATTGGCAAGTACCTTGAGGACAAATATGGTGATCAAGATGAATATGCAGGTGAGATAGCCTCTCATTTGTTACCAACGGGGGAGGAACAAAAATCAATTCCTTTTCTAATCAAAGCAGGTGAATACTCAGCTAGATTTTATGTTACCAGTCAAGCGATTCAGTATTTTGACAGAGCAATTGAAATAATAAACAGAATCCTGGAGAAATCCCCACATGCCGATCTCGAAGAAATGAAACTTCATACGCACAAGAAAAGATATGAAGTAAATATTTTCCTTTCAAATTATGAAGATGCGCTGGTTGATACAAAGACAGTCTTAGCA
>JBAUFP010000036.1:0-6387 GCA_049679205.1 bacterium
AACGGTAGTAATCACTTACTCTTAGAGCGAGTCCGCCGACAGGCGGACGAGTCGAGAAGGATTGAACTGGTTAGGTTCTCGACTCCGCTCGAACAGTAATTTTACTATTCTAATTGTAAGTAGCGGAGAAGAGCGACGTTAATCGATTACCTTGTCGATTATACCGCCGCCGATGACTAAGTTCTCTTTGTAGAAAACTACCGATTGCCCGGGCGTGATCGCCCATTGAGGTTTGTTGAACACAACTTTGACGTTGCCGTGGCCGATCGGTTCAACAAGCGCTTCGGAAAGCGGTGAAAAATATCGTACCTTTGCGGATACCTTTATGCTTTGCTCGAGAGTATCAAAGGGAATGAAATTAAGGTCGTGAGCAATGAATTCTTTTTTGTAAACCTGTTCCTTTTCGCCGATGTAAATAGCGTTCTGATCAGCATCGATTTTCGTAACATAATAAGGATATTTGTGGCTGATGCCGATGCCATGTCGTTGACCGATCGTATAATGTATTATGCCTTTGTGCTGACCGATCTGCTTTCCATCGTTGCTTAAAATCGGCCCGGGATTCTCAGATATTCTTTTCTTCAGGAAAGAAGTATAGTCGCCATCCGGGACAAAGCAGACATCCTGGCTTTTCTTTCGCTTTGCGGTCGGTAGTTTGTGCTTCCGAGCTACTGCGCGCACTTCATCTTTTGTATATTGTTCCAGAGGAAATACGGTTTTCGATAATTGCTTTTGATCGAGCCGGTAAAGAAAATAGGATTGTTCATTATCATCTATGCCTCTTTTGAGTGAAAAGCGTCCGTCTCTGTGTTCAATTCCTGCATAGTGTCCGGTCGCCATGTGGCTAATACCCAATTCTTCTGCTTCCTGCATGAATAGACTGAATTTGATTATTCTGTTACACACAACGCATGGGTTGGGGGTCCGGCCCTGCTGGTATTCAGCGACAAAATAATTGATGACTTCTTCTTGATGTTCTTGCCTGAAGTCAAAGCGATGAAATGGAATATGGAGCTGTTTCGCAGCTTCGGTGGCGAAATAAATGCTTTCTTCCTGTATGCCCTCAAGTATCATGATTGCTCCTTCGACATGATAACCGGATGCCTGCAGCAGAGCCGCAGCTACCGAGGAGTCCACACCTCCACTAAGGGCAACGAGGATCCGCTTTCCGTTCTGTTTCTTGGTCATATTCGTCTCTGATTGTCTTGAAACTATGGTACTGTAAAATACAGCAATCGTCAAGTGGATACGTGGTTGACTTTGCCATCTTTTTAATATAATATATCCTATGAAATTGCCCCGGGGTCGCCCGATAATTGAGAACACGCGGCTGGAATTCATCAACCTTGCCAATGTTCTCTCTGCGGCAAAAAGAGAGCGTGCACACCGTATTTCTGGATATATCGCGATCACTTATCACGACATTTTGGAGTTGATTTTCTTGAATCAAGGTGAGGCTTTCAATGCTGCGCGCATAACTCAAGACAAGCGAGAGATCGTTCCGATCGGAGAGGTCGTGGAAAAGGCAAGAAAGGCGGTAATGGGTACGTTGAGTGAATATGCAACGGATGAGACACTCTTGAAAATGATCATTTCTTCAATCGTACTGAAACCACTCAAAACTCAAGTTGATTTGACAAGAATACAACCCAAAATCTTCATCGAGAAGCTAAAAAACACAAAATTCAATGGTTTCATATGGTTGCAGTTGGGGCGTGATGAATCGTTCGTGTATTTTGAAAATGGTGCGATACCAACATGTTATATTGCGGGGCGTGCGGACAAAGCTATGGAAGAAGATATATACCCTATTCTGACAAAACCTGAAACCAGGGTGGCGATTTTTGATAAGGTTGAAAAAGCGATTGCTGAACAGGCAACGCCGGCCCAGGTTGAAATGTTCTGTAAAATATTTACATCTCTGTTAAAAGGCTATGCTCATCCATTGGGGCAGTCCCTTGTCCTACGGACGGCGATCAGTTCGAAGACCACTGCCCAAAAGGAATTTCCCTTTATCGAGAAATTCGAGATCGAATCAGACCTCTCGTTTCACGGCGAAGTGGTTGCTGAACCAAAATCATTTGCACAAGGTATGGCACGGATGTTCGATCTCATCTATGAATCTTTATCGACATTTTTGGGCAAGGAAAGCGAGGTAATCGCCAGGAAAATACTGTCCGATTACCGGTATGCCTTGAAATCGCTGCAGTTCTTCAACTACACCAAGTTGAAAATTTAATGCCCCTTTTTATCGTCACAACACCCATTGGGAATATGCAGGACATCACCTGTCGTGCAATTGAAACTTTGCGACATGCCGACCTGATCGCCTGTGAAGATACCAGACGTGCGGGTATGCTGCTCAAGAAATACGACATCAAGAAAAAGCTTGTTTCATACTATGAACAGAATGAAAAGAGACGTGTTCCACAGCTTGTGTCTTTATTAAAACAAGGCAGGGACATCGCCCTGATCACCAATGCCGGTACACCGCTGGTGTCGGATCCAGGTTACATCCTCGTTAAGGAATGTTCAGAGCAAGGCATCAAGGTCATTGCGGTGCCTGGAGCATCAGCAATCACTACGGCGCTCGCGGTATCAGGATTGCCTTCGAATCGGTTTGTGTTTGAGGGGTTCTTGCCCAAAAAGAAGGGTCGGCGAACCAAGACATTGGCAGAATTAAAACACGAAAGCAGAACGATCGTTCTTTTTGAATCACCGAATCGCGTTGCGCGATTGCTCGAGGAAATCCTTGAACATGTGGGCGACCGCAAAATAGCACTGTGTAGGGAAATGACCAAATATCACGAGGAAGTAGTCCGTGGACGGGTGAGCGAAGTGGTCAGGCAATTGAAAAAAACTAAGGGTGAGTTCACCATAGTAATAGAAGGAAAGGATGACTAAGATCAAGGAAATGGGTAGGAAATTCTTTGTTCGGCCGCTCGTCGCCATGCTTCTCGCCTTGAACATCCACCCCAACGTCATTACCGTTTCCAGCCTGATTTTGGCAGTGATAGCATTCTTTTTCTATAAGAACGGTGTGTTCTGGGCAGGGGCGATTTTCCTGTTCTGGTGCGGTATTTTTGATACATTTGACGGCGAGATTGCGCGCCGCAAGAACATGATATCGAAACTGGGAAGTTTTCTTGATTCTACGGTTGACCGAATAAATGAATTCATCATTTATTTTGGTCTCTATTTCTACTATTTTGGCAAGACCAGCTACGTGCATTACTGGATTTTGGTAGCAATATTTGGCTCGATGATGGTAAGCTATACCAGAGCACGAGCCGAAGGTTTGGGCATTTCACCACAGGTAGGTATTTTTGAACGTTTCACACGCATCGTGTTGTTGATTGCCGGCTCGGTGTTTGGGCCCAGAGTCATGCCTTACATCATTATAATATTAGGCATCGGTACAATACAAACCACGATCCAACGTATCATTTTTGTGCGGCAAAGGTCGGAAAAGGATTGAAAAGAAGCACATCGGATCTCCTCGAAAAAAATCAAGAAAGAGTACTACTGGTTGCCGTCGTTGATTCAAAGATAAAACGGTGGCGGGTCATACAATCACTTGAGGAGCTCGCCAGCCTGACAAAGACCGCGGGTGGCGAGGTGGTTGAGAGCCTCATGCAGATGAGGAGGAAGTTTGAACCGGCAACGCTGCTCGGGATTGGTAAGGCTCGGGAACTGGCATCGGTTAGCATGCAGCTTCAGATTGATCTCTTGATCTTCGACACCGAGCTTTCCGCGGCCCAGATCAGGAATATTGAGGACATCGTCAATGTGCGCGTGATTGATAGAACAACTCTCATCCTCGATATTTTTTCGAAACATGCACGTACCAGGGAAGCAAAGCTGCAGGTTGAGCTCGCCCAGCTTGAGTACCGGTTACCGCGGCTTGTTGGTATGGGTCGGGAATTCTCGCGTTTGGGTGGAGGCATCGGTACCAGAGGCCCGGGTGAGAAGAAATTAGAGGTGGACCGCCGCCGCATTAAGGAGCGGATTTCCACCTTGAAGAAAATGCTCAAGAAAATCGAACATTCCAAGGAAGTACAGCGAAAAAGAAGGGTTGATATTCCAAAGATCGCGGTCGTTGGGTACACGAATGCCGGTAAATCATCGCTTGTGAATGCACTCACACGTGCGAAACTAGTCATCTCAGAACAACTTTTCTCAACTCTCGATTCAAATACAAATGTGCTCTTCGTGCCACCCAAGCATAAGATGCTGATCAGTGATACGGTCGGGTTTCTGAAGAACTTGCCTCACGATTTGATTGCTTCGTTTCATGCCACATTGGCCGAGGTTCTGGAAGCAGATATGCTTATTAATATTGTCGACGCCACAGCTGAGAATCTGGAGGAGAAAATTGCGACGGTGGATAGTGTCCTGGCGGAAATAGAGGCGAACAAGAAACCAGTGATTTTGGTCTTCAATAAGATCGACCGTCTGTTCGAGGAGGAGAAAGAAAGATACGAAAGGAAATTTCCTAAGGCATTGTTCATTTCGGCGGCCAAGAATACCGGGCTCGACTTGTTGAAAGAGCACCTGCGGGTTCATTTTTTTCGAAAATCATCGAGCGTGGCGTCTTGACCATCACAGCATTTCCACTATAATTGACTGTGGTCGACTACCTGGATGATATCGTTGGACAAGATACTGCCAAGAAATTCATAAGAACCGCTATCAAAAGGAATAATCTCTACAATTTTCTCTTTACAGGTCCACGCGGGGTGGGTAAACGGATGTTTGGCTTTGCCTTGGCCAAGACACTTAACTGCCCACCAAACTCACCGAATTTCCATCTCATTGCGCCAATTGCCTCAAAATTAAAGGATAAGAGTGATAAGATTCATGAATACTCAAAGAATTATCTGCCCGAAAATACAGTGGTCGATGCGGAAGACCGTGCTTCAATCCTGATCGAACAAATAAGAAATCTAGACGAACGTTTAATGCATATGCCCGGGTCCGGGACAAAACGTGTCGTTTTGATCCTGGAAGCAGACCAGATGACCGATGAGGCGGCAAATTGCTTTCTGAAGACACTGGAAGAGCCGCCGATCGACACCGTCTTCGTACTTACCAGCTCACGACCCGAATTCTTGCTGCCCACTATACGTTCGCGCTGTCGCGTTGTACCATTTACGCACCTGGGTCGTGCGCAAATCGAAAAGATCGTCTACGAAGGAAAAGATGAATTTATGCTAGGCAGTCCTGGTGATATATTGGCATTGCGCGAAAGCGGCATGGTTGATAATATCATGGACGTTTTCAAGAAAACCCCGATGCATTTGAGAAGTGCGGCCAGTGTTGCCCGGGAATATGAGAGAAAGAACATTGTAGAATTATACTATCCCTTATTGCTGCTGTATCGATTGGTGCTCTACAGAAAATTGAATCTGGTGAGTAATACGGGCTATGAATTTGAAATAGCGAAAAAGGCGAAGCGCGTCACCCTGGATAGAGTCATCGATACGATAGTACTGCTAAATAATAACATATGTTTGCTTGAAAGAAACCCCAATAGGTTACTTCATTTGTTCAATGTGCTGTTGAGACTTCCCTGATTCACTCGATGACAATAAAATTCATCTGTGACGGTATGCTTGGGAAACTCTGTAAATTGCTTAGGATCATTGGCGTCGATTGTGCGTATTCAAATGAGGGGATGGCTATTCTCGTTAGCGCACGTAAGGAGGCGCGTGTTATCCTGACCTGCAATAACCGGCTACGGGATAGAGATGGGGTCTTTTTTGTTGAAGCAACCGAACCAACAAGGCAGCTTTATGAAGTGGTCGAAACACACGGTTTGTGGGATGAAATAATGCCTTTCAGCCGCTGCGTTGTTTGTAATGAAAAACTGGTTCCGGTTGGCAAAGAAGAGGTCAAAGGTCGGGTGCCCTATTACACTTGCCAAAACTTTGATGAATATGCTGAGTGCCAGCGATGTAACCGGGTTTACTGGAAGGGCAGTCACTATCAAAAGATGCTGAAAGAAGTTGAAGCTATATTGGGTTTAACTTTTGATGGGAAGCATAATAATCAATAAAACATTGCGGGTATCTGGTGCCCTTTTTTTAATTGTCGTTCTGAACTGTATGCCCTACGTGAGCCGGACACGTAGGGAAAGTCTGGTACGGGTGGCCATCGAGTGCGGGGTGGATCAGGTGAGTGTCAGTGGAATGAGGGACGGCAAATACTACAAGGACTACAGAGTCACGCAGGGTGGCAATTTCCCGTTTTATCTTGGCCCAAGAGACGGTAAGGTAAACATTAATGGCCGATCTTATCGTGGTAGTCTGGAAATAAGAAAGATCGACGCAAACCTGTGGGCGATAAATGTGGTGGATATTGAGTCGTACCTGAAAGGCGTAGTAC
>JBAUFP010000037.1:0-3813 GCA_049679205.1 bacterium
ATACAAGATAGGATTGTCCAGATCCTTCTCAATAAGAATTCTCTATTCATATCATTGTATCCCACCGGGCTTGGTTTGTACCTTTCCGACAGGGTCAAACGGGGCTATGAATCTTTAAAGAACATGAGCGATGTTGCCAAGTCTTGCCGGATTGTGAAAGTCCTGCAGCATGATTTGATGCCTGTATTCAGTCTTATGTTGGAAAAGGCATTTCCCAGCCGCGAATAATTGCAGATAAACACCACGTTTTATCCCCAGGCGCCCAACTTCAGTTTGAAAACTAAAGATTGGCAGAGAAGTGTTTTTGCACGCTACATCGAGAATGAACCGAAAAGTTCGATTCTCGAATTGGATGCAGAATGCTTGGCTAGTGTTTCAGTTGAGCATTTGGTTAAGAATATTGAAGGTATTGATAAAAAGATGGCACGCGAGTTGAATCCGCGGAATCTGAATTCATTGAAAAGAATATTACAGATTGAGGAGTTTCATCCCAGGCTCGTTTCCACCATTCCTATACATGTCAGTCTGTTCGCTAGCGAGTACGAAAGGCAGTACGACTCGTTCAATCAATTGTTCAAAGATGCGGTAACCGGATTCTTGAACGAACGAGAAAAACAGGAGGCAGAGCACCAAAAGCGATTGGCTATTCGGAACATGAAAAGACGTCTTGTACGTATGCAAAAGAGATTACTATCACCTGAAGAAATCGAAGATATACGCATCCACGGTGAATTGATTCTCGCCAATATTTCCAAGATCAGAAAAGGATCGGAACGGGTGAAGGTCTTCAACCCCTATACACAAACAGATAAGGAGATCATGCTTGATCCGCACTTTTCACCACAAGGTAACGCCCAGCGTTATTTTTCGAGATACAAAAAGGAGAAGAGAGGACAACCAAAATTCCGTGAACAGATAAAGACAATTACCAGGAACATCGATGATCTTGAAGCGCAGCAATATGTCCGAGAAGTAAGGACCGGCAAGAAGCACACTGCAGAAGCTTTAAAGGAGCCATTTCACAAGTTCCTGCTCGATTCGGGTTCTGTAGTATTCGTGGGTAAAAACGCCCGTTCTAATGACGTACTGACTTTCAAACATGCGCGTCCGGGTGACTACTTCTTTCATACACGCGGTTTTGAGGGTGCACATACGATATTAAGGCCGAATATTCCGAAGGGGCAGCGACCAAGCAGGGAAGAGATAAAATTGGCGGCTTCGATTGCTGCCTATTTCAGCAAGGCGAAAAAACAAAGTAACGTACCTGTTTCCTATACACAGCGCAAGTATCTTAGAAAGAACAAAAAAGGCAAAATTGGCAGTGTAATATTGATGAGGGAAGAGGTGGTGTTTGTGGAACCAGGATTACCATCCTGAGAAAAAGAACTAGTCATTAAGTGATTGTGTCATTGAGTCAATGGATGTTTCTCATCCATCTGCAGGGCGCTTATACTTCGAGCGAGCGATAGCGAGTCGAGAAGTTTTGCCGAAACACGAAATCCAATATTAAGAAACTTGACTGAGATTGGTAACGTTGGACGGTATCGAAATGCGATACGGTTTCGTATGATGTCAATCGAAACCGATTTTCAAAGACGAATCGCTTGTCGAGACCAACAAACGCAAACTCAACCGCTGAGCAGATAAACTCCGCTGGTTAGGGTTGTCGATTAATGAGAGTAGTCTATACCAAAGCCCTGACGCACTAGGTGTTGACTTCGGTTTTTTTGTTATTATACTCTGTTGAAAGGAGGAGGTATGCCAGAAGCCAATAAAGAGGTCGAAGAAGGAAAAATTTGGGCGTTCATTGCATATTGGTGGATTCTCTTTCTAGTCCCCCTGCTCGGTAAAAAAGATAACAAATTTGCCTTGTTCCACGGGAAACAGGGTATGGTTCTATTCGCCTTTGAAATACTCATCTGGGTGTTGAGTTATATCCCGGCGATTGGATGGTTTATTATCGGGCCGATTGGCAGCATCATTTGCTTAATTCTGGCGATCATCGGCATGGTGAAATCACTGCAAGGCGAATACTGGAAAATGCCGGTGCTGGGTGATATTGCCGAGAAGATCAAGATTTAAAGGAAGGCTGATTCTACGATTTGACCGTAAATACTGAGAAAGAGGAGGTAAAATGATTCAACGCATCAAAGACATACTTTTCAAACCAAAAGAAACCTGGCCCCAGATCAAAGCGGAAGCAACTGGAATTGGTCAGGTCTTCACTGGTTATGCCATGATACTCGCCGCGTTCCCCGCGGTGTTTGGCTTGCTGGGGTTCACATTGGTCGGTCAGAGTTTTGGTCCGATTACCGGATTCTTTAGGATACCATTCACGTATGCTCTGGTTTGGGCAATAGTCTGGTATGTGCTCATCCTCGTTGCCCTCTATGTTGAGGGTTTGGTCATCAATGCTTTGGCGCCGTCTTTCGGGTCGAAACAGAATCCAGTGAATGCCTATAAACTCGCTGTCTATTCATCGACGCCAATGTTTGTGGCCGGAATACTTAATATCGTACCAGCTTTGGGTATTCTTGTTTTTCTAATCAGCCTGTACAGCTTCTTCTTGCTCTACATTGGCATGCCCGTGATGATGGAGACACCCAAGGAAAAACACGTAGGTTATTACGTTGTTACACTTATTGTGATGCTCATAATCTACTTTATTGTCGGCGGGATTTCGAGTGCCGTGATGACCGCAATGTGGCGGCCGGTTCTCTTTTAGGAATAACTCTAACGATTTATTATTATTGTCCCGGCATCGCCTGAGATGGCTTGTTTGGCTTTGCTCAGGGATGTGATAATAACTCCCTGACCGCCACCGGCGAGGAAACTAACCGCGGCTTCAATCTTGGGGCCCATGCTGCCAGGTGGGAAGTGTCCTTCATTCATGTATTTACTTGCTTCAGTGATGGTTATCTTTCGGAGTGCCTTCTGATCTGGTTTTTTATAGTTCAGATAAGCATTATCGACATCGGTGAGGAAAAGTAGGGTCTGGGCATCAATGTCGTGTGCTAATACCGCAGAGGCACGGTCTTTATCGACTACCGCATCAACGCCCTCATAAGTGCCATCATTCTCGATGTACACTGGTACGCCACCGCCGCCGGCCGCAATCACGATGGTTCCGTACTCGACCAGCATCTGTATGGTACGTCGATTGACAATTCTTCTCGGCATGGGCGAAGGAACCAACCGACGGTAGCCGCGGCCAGAATCTTCCTTGATTACCCAGTTGAATAGTTCGGCGAGTGCCTCAGCTTGCTTCTTCGTATAGAAGGGGCCAATATATTTTGTCGGGTTTATGATTGATGGATCATTAGCGTCGACAATTACCTGAGTGACAATTGTGACAACCGCCCGCTCGAGACCCAGGCTCATGAGTTTGTTCTGGAGACTCTGTTCGATCATATAACCCATGCCACCTTCAGTATCAGCTACAATTATGCCTAATGGCAAGGCAGGTATATCATTCTTGGTTCTTTCCACACGCAGTAGTGCATTGCCCACTTGCGGGCCATTGCCATGGGTGATAGCTATTTTGTATCCCTCTTGGATGAGTTCAACAATACCTTCGAGGCTCTTGCGGGTATTCGCGAATTGCTCGTGTATATCCTCTTTACCGGTATGTGAAATAGCGTTGCCCCCGAGTGCAACAACCGCCTTTTTCATCCAAAAGTATAGACTACGACATGGAAATGTCAAGAGACAGAAGTCTCTATGATTACAGCGATGATGAAGAAAAGATTACGGAGATACTGTGTCGGTAGGGCTCTGGACTGCGTGCGTCTGTGTTATGTCGGAGAAAAGAAT
>JBAUFP010000038.1:0-2376 GCA_049679205.1 bacterium
CTCTAATTCAGCGAGTTCAAGAAGCCGCGAAATAAGCTGGTCGATCTTCAGCAACGCCAAGTCAAGGTCACCTGATGTCGACAAGAATCCGTAGCCGATTGACCAACCAGAGATCTTCTTGGAGAACTTTGGTATCTTCAAATTAAGAATACGCTCGGCTCGGTATTCAATATCAATGTTCTTGGTGACCGCCAGCAGGGCTTCGTCAGTTGCCTTCGGAGCCTGTTTACTCGAAGCAAAATAGAAATATCCAAAGGCGGTCCTTAATTCTTCCTCGATCCTTAACCTTAGTTCTCTAATCCGATACACGAATTCGAGTATCCTGCGCATTAATTCATCTTGCTTATCTTTCAGCAACTTATGTCCACGCCGCGCAATGTTACCACGCCGTTTAAGATATAGAAGCTGCATCCTGGTGGGTGGTATATCAAGTTTCATTATCCATTAACCCTTTCTTTCACACAAAATAACGCCTGATCTATTATCTACTTTTCTTATCATAATACCGCACCAGATATTCATCACGAATTCTTTTCATTTCAGAACGGGGCACCATCCGTAGTAACTCCCACCCCAGATCCAGCGTTTGTTCAATTGTCCGATCCTCATGCTCACCCTGGGTTATATAGCGTTCCTCGTACTCCTGCGCAAAGTTGAGGTAGATCTTATCAATATCAGAAAGCGCGGCTTCACCCAGGATCACGGCGAGCTCAGCCGCTTCCTTGCCCCGTGCATAACAGGCTATGAGTTGATTGAACAAATCGGCATGATCTTCGCGCGTCTTTCCCTTGCCAATACCCTTATCCTTGAGCCTGGACAATGACTGTTGAACGTCAATCGGTGGTGTGACTTTTTTACGATATAGACCCCGGGAGAGAATAACCTGCCCTTCGGTTATATATCCGGTCAAATCTGGTATTGGATGGGTTTTATCATCCTCAGGCATCGAGAGTATTGGAATCAAGGTGATCGAACCCCGCTTGTCTTTGATACGGCCAGACCGCTCATATATGCTCGCAAGGTCCGTATACAGATATCCTGGATAACCTCTCCGGCCCGGTATTTCTTTCCTTGCCGCCGATATCTCACGCAGCGCCTCGGCATAATTGGTCATATCCGAAAGTACTACCAGAATATGAAGACCCTTAGCAAAGGCAAGATACTCGGCAACGGTGAATGCAACCCGCGGTGTCGAGATTCTTTCGATGGCCGGATCATCGGCCAAGTTAAGAAAAAGTACGACCCTCTCTAAAGCTCCTGATTTCGTGAAATCCTGGATGAAGAAGTTTGCCTCTTCAAAGGTGATTCCCATCGCGGCAAAAACCACCGCAAACTCCTGTTCCTTACCCAATACTTTTGCCTGCCTTACGATCTGCGCCGCTACGCGGTTATGCGGCAAACCAGAACCAGAAAAAATAGGTAGTTTCTGTCCTCTTACTAATGTATTAATACCATCGATCGAAGAAATCCCGGTTTGTATAAACTCATTGGGATAGTCACGCGCGGTCGGATTGATAGGCGCGCCATTGACATCAAGCAAAGCTTCCGGGATAATAGAGGGACCATTATCTTTTGGTCGACCAAGACCATCGAATACTCGCCCTAGCATCTCCAAGGATACTCCTATGTTGAGGGTCTTACCCAGAAAGCGTACGCGACAATTCTCAACATCAATACCAGTTGACCCCTCAAATATCTGGATTAACGCCTTGTCCTTGTCGACCTCAAGAACCCGACCTCTTTTCTTCTCACCACTACCGGTATAGATTTCAACCAACTCCTCATATTTGGCACCACTGACACCCTCGACCAGCAAAAGAGGACCGGCAACATTTGATATGCTACTATATTCCTTAATCATCTCTCATCCTTTTTCTTGGTCTCTTTCCCTTCTCCTTGTCTCTCTATCTCTTTGTCTTTATTATCCCCCCTGATCATGCGGTCGAATTCGGCAGTCAGTTCTTCCTTGATCCTATCGATTTTATCCATACCAGACTCCTCGAGATATTTCATACGCGCAATCTTATCCCGAATACCCATGTCGACTATTTCATCGAACGCAACACCTCTTTTTAGAGCCTCCCGCGCCTTATTATAATTGAACATGCAGACCGAAAGCATCTTGTACTGTTTCTTAAGTGATGCGTAAGTATCTATTTCATGAAAAGCATTCTGGTGTAGAAAATCTTCACGAAGGGAACGGGCTCCTTCGAGAATGAGACGGTCATCGGGTGACAGCGCATCAACACCAATGAGGCGGACGATCTCCTGAAGCTCAGCCTCCTGTTCTAAAAGCTTCATGGCCTCTCTTGACAGCTCGATAAAATCCTTCCCAGTCTTCTTGTTAACATCTTCAGCAACATCATCGACGTACAG
>JBAUFP010000039.1:0-2035 GCA_049679205.1 bacterium
TGAGATACATATGATACTTTTTCGGCAACGTTGCACCAGGTTCGTGATAGAGCATCTTACCACCACACTCGCCGAACAACAACACATAACCGGGGTTCAGATCAACAAACAACCATCGTCCTTTGGCCCGCGCCTCTCCAATCTTTTTGCCTTTGGTTAATCTCTCGAACTCCTTTTGCTTTCTATTATACCAGACGAACTTGTGCGGCGAGTTCCCGAGTGAGCCCCGCCTTATTTTCTTTCCTTTTAACACCTTATTCATTTGACGAGCAAGGGTAGAATATTCAGGTAATTCGAACATATCTCACCGCCCTGGCAAGTTAATCAATCCTTCTTGTGTTTGTGGCCCAGATACGTCGCTTCGAATTTTCCCACCAGTGTACGTAACTGCTCAATATTAGCGAAATCAACCGCTTGTTTTGTCTTCATTGCGTAGATCAGAATTTGATGGAGCAACACTACCTGCTTAACATACCTCTGATAGGCATCATTATCCTCGGCATCTGCTATCTTGATCCTCTGTGTCATGAAATACTGAGACACAATTTCTTGTATATGATTTGCATGCTCTTCCTTATTAACAACCCAACGCACGAGCTGGTTGTAATTCTTATTCACTTCCTTTGACAGGTCAACAATCATTTGCATGGATTTTTCAATCGTCGCTATGTGTTCTTCAATCATAGCAAACCGCATTTCGTCTCCATATATGCCACATGGAATCTCGCAGTGAGCATTACCGTTATTGACTGCCAACAGCATCATAAGCACTAGAAAAAAGCTATAGCCCAAGTATCTATTTCTCATAATATCCTCCTTCTGGTGGTCTTTCAACACCATATATTACCCATACGTTCTGACATTTCAAGCCACTGCTTCCACCATCTACTATTTGATTTCCGATTCTGCGTTTAAGTCCCTTCTCTGATTCCCCGTTTTACCGCTTCTCAGATGAGTCCTTGCTTTGTGGGTTGACTTGATCTCACTGGTCGCTAATATTGGTTCATGGAATGGACAACAATAGTCATCAGACTTGCTGTATCGATTGTAGTCGGCGGTTTGATCGGTCTCGAGCGTGAACTCGAGCACAAACCCGCCGGCCTACGTACCATAATCCTTGTCTGCCTCGGCTCAACGATTTTCATGCTCATAGGGCTTGAACTCGGTCTAGCTGGTTCCGAGACGGGAAGGATCGTTGCGGGCGTTGTAACCGGTGTCGGCTTTCTGGGTGCCGGCGCGATCATTCGCGCCCGCGGTGAGGTTTACGGCCTTACGACCGCGGCGACAATCTGGCTCGCAAGCGGCCTTGGATTGGCGGTCGGTGCCGGTTACTACATACTGGCAATTATCGC
Source organism: bacterium (assembly GCA_049679205.1). Lineage (GTDB taxonomy): Bacteria > Hydrothermota > Tepidihabitantia > SM23-42 > SM23-42 > SM23-42. The sequence goes on from JBAUFP010000039.1 coordinate 1,353, forward strand.
CTGCGTCTCGGTTCTGGTCGTGCTCAGAATTCTCGGGATTGTTGAAAGACTCTTAGTAAGAAGCAAATCTGAATCTTGAATTAACAAGCGGCGGGTTCACATGTCTACAGGTAAACTAAGCGTCTCTTGTCTCTTTTCGAAGAACAAACCAATCGATGAAAGAGATTTTCCTTGACAATATGCTGATTTCTGTTGTATAATGGATAAAGAATCCTAATTATGTAGCACATTCTTGCTGTGTTTGTTGATTGAAAGGAGAGGAGTATAATATGGAACCTAAAGAACGTCGTTCCGGAAGGGATCGGAGAGCAGAAAAAGACCGCAGGAAGTCCCAGGACCCTAATTACAAAGGGCCTGAGCGCAGAAGCGGCAAAGATCGAAGGGCCGGCGAAGACCGGCGCAAATCAGAAAAGTAATTCATACCAGAAACCGATTCATAATTTGGGCTGCTCTTTGAGCACCATCAGTAGGAATACTTCGGTAGTTCACTCATTTCCCCATGTGTTGCAGAATCAGTGCGGCAAGAGATTCAGGCATCGTTTTAGAAAAGTACATTCTAGTACCAGCTTTGTAACGCACCAATCTCTCTGCCACGTACTCCTGCTCATTATACCCCTCAACCGTAGCCATCTTGACATATCTATTCATGTGGGTTATCATAGAGCTGGAGGTATTTATGATGA
>JBAUFP010000040.1:0-4165 GCA_049679205.1 bacterium
AAATAAAGAAAGCACCAAAACCTGCTCCGGCACCCGCACAAAAAGTTGAATACAACCAGGACAACGCTATTTTATGCATTTGCACCAAGTGTCCGATCCAGGCCGAGAGCACATGCGCCGGCGAAAAAGTCAAGCAAATGGAAGCGATGATGGAAAAAGGAATGCCCGAAGGCATGATGCCACCACCGGTCGATCTACCTGGTCTGTATTGTGCTACAGGCGTTGCAGCATGCAAGGACCTCGATTTCAGCAAAATGTGCATATGCGGCGGCTGTCCAGTATGGGATAAATGCAAATTAGCAGGCGGCAAACCAGCGGGCTTTTTCTGTCGGGACGGGAAGGCGCTTTGAGAACGAAGTTCTCAAAGCAGTATGTAGTACGTAGTAGATGGTATGTAGTATGCAGTGAAAGAGCGTAATACGAGTTCCGTAGGGCGCAGAGCGTCGGGCGTGTGGCGTTCGGCGATTATTTCATCAGCACGAGTTTACCGGTTTGAGTCTCGCCGGAGGATGTAAGGCGGTTGAAGTAAATACCGGTAGCCAACGCCTCGGTGTCGAAGGTCAACTCGTGGATTCCCGGTTCGTACTTGCCATCTATGAGTGTTGTAACTAACCGACCTGCGATGTCGTAGATCGAAAGGTTTATCCGCGCTGCTTCTAATAATCCGAAGCTGATACGAGTCACGGTGTTGCACGGATTGGGCGAGCAGGACAGACCGTAGCAACTAGCCGAACGCGCAATGCTCACTTCTTCAATTCCGACCTGGTCAAAGTAGAATGCGCCCATATCAGTGATCGTGCTGTCGGGATCAAGAGGATACAGTGGATCACCAGCGTCGATACACGGCGACTGGCTCTGCAAATTGAAATTGCCGGAAAGAGGATTTTCAAACATCGGATCCAGGAAGATATTGAAGTCCGCATCGCATGAATCGCCATTAATGTTGGTCTGAGTGAGTACACCAAGGCCGGACGGTACGGTTCCGCCGAAATTCGCCAATCCAGATAAGAGGAGAAAATCATTGTAGGATATCGCGGAACTACTACCACTGGCAAAATAGACATTGTACCACGCATTCTCCTGGAATATAGTATTACTTAATGTCATTGAACCAAGGGATGAGATGTGAATCCCTCCGCCCGTCTGAGTCCCTGAGTAATTTCGGAAAAAGTCACAATGGTCAATGGTAGGATTGCTGTTATCACCCACATAAATCCCTCCGCCTATGCCACCGATGAAGCCGTTGTCGGAAAAGACGCAATGAGAAATTAACGGACTGGAGTTTGTAATATAAATACCGTGCCCTCTATTACTCCCTACAGTATTTTCGCCAAAATAGCAGTCAGCAATTGATCCCTGACAACTTGCGAGCCAGATCCCACCGCCATCCCAGTCGGCAGTGTTATTCATAAAGACGCTTCCGGAAATAGATACGTTGCTTACACGCGCTGCAATACCACCTCCGCTCGGATCAGAAGTATACATAGCTGTATTGTTGCTGATAGTACAGTTTGACACCACCAAACTACATAGGCTATCGACATAGATTCCACCCCCACCATATGGTGTGCTAATTGCTGCATTCGTATCGATAAGAGAATTTGAAATGTCCAGACTACTGTATTGCCGTATGTAAATGCCGCCTCCATACGTAATTGCTCTGTTTCTGATAATCGTGCAACTTGAGACCGTTAGACTACTGTAATCTCTTGCTGATATTCCTCCGGAGCGACCATAATTGTCGCTTATGGTGCAATGCGAAATTGTGGAGATTGAGTTATTACATTCGATCGCCGCCCCCCAACCAGTCGTCAACTCTACATACCTGATGTTACAATATGACAATCCGTTGTTTGATCCATTGAAGAAGATACCACGCCAGGGTGTTAATGTATCAGCAGGAACAAAGTCGATAGAGTCGGTCTCGGTGCCGGTGGCCTGCAATTGACCGCTTACTGTAAGTCTATACGGCCCGCAGAATATGACTTGCACACCGGGTTCAATCGTCAACGTCGAATCTATTGGTACGGTGATGTCACCCGTGATCCAATACGTCGAATCGGCAAGCCAGGTGCCGGACACGTATCCACCCGGGATCGTATCGGCATTGAGCATTGCTGCGCTGAGCAGCACTGTTGTTATACACACACAAACCCATCTTGCTGGCATACGGACCTCCGTTTCATTAGTCAAGAACATACAAACTCAATACTCACAGAAGATCGTCAGTTAAGCAATCTGGCAGGCAATCATACTATTATTCCTCACGGTGTCAAGGCCAATGTATGACCATGATTACAGTGATAAACACATCAGATTACAGCGATATAATTACCCCCTCACCCTTGCCCCGTGGAATAGAAATAACAAATTCCACAGGGCGAGCCCTCTCCCACGATGGGGCGAGGGACATGTTTTGGTGCAATGGGCTCGGACCACGAACATCTGGCTGTCGGCCGCCTGCGGCGGCCGCGTGATGCGGAAAGCACGGTGAAAAGCCTCGAAAGTTAACAAAACCAACCTGCTATATTCTGTTAACTTTTGCCTAGTTCACAATGTCGGGGGCTACTGAGATTGCCGCGTCCGCCTAAGAGGGTGGGGACAGGCATGCACTTTTGAACCTTTTGCGCTACGGGGCAGGCAACTGGGTAACTTCTCGACTTCGCTCGAAGGTAAGAACTATCTGATTTTAACAACCTTCTGGACTATTTCTCCATCGGCTTGTATGAAATAGATGCCGGGGGACATGCGGTTTATGTCGACTTGCCGGCCGGTGATGTCGAAGACCTGATATTTTTCTTCACCAGGAAACACCAAGGGACCTCTGATTATGGTTGTAATCAACTCCCTCGCTTTGGCTTTTACCTGCAAATCATCAGCATCGATCCCAATCAGCATATCAGTATTTCCATATATATCGGACGGATATTCCATATGGGTCCAGACATTGAGATAATTGGTGGCACCCGCAACGATATGCGGATCATAAGAGCTATTTACCGGATCGGAAATGATGAAGGCAGGTCCAAGCGGGTTTCCCGAGGTATCATATTGCCGTCCCCAAACTTCATAATTATTACCGTTCCTAATAGTGTAAACAACAGTGTAACAATTACCGTCGAAACTCAAATTACCCGAGCTCGACAGCTCTACACCTGTCGCGATCGTGAATGGACTGCCAATCAAGTTTCCATTTCCCGAGACAAACTGACCCATCAAAAAATAGATATACTGTGTCCACACAACAAGAAAATTGGTGCCGTCGTAGGCGACAGAAGTCCTGTTACCTTCGTTAGTTGTGTTAGCAATCCTAACGGTGTCGCCGAGCGTACCGTCACAATTCACAAATCTCCCGGCAACACCGAACTGCGACGAATAATTCAACCAGACAACAAAGAATCTCGTACCTGTGAACGCAATTGATGGTTCAAACTCCAGTGTCTCTGTACCCGGTCCGATCAAGATACCATCAGGATCAAGGACCGTACCATCAGGTGTTACACGTGCACCGTAGATATTGATGCGATCGCCAATTCGAGCATCCGACCAGACAACCATGTAATTGTCGTTACCAAAAGCCACTTCGGGCATCATCTGAACATCGTTTGCCGATGATATATAAATTGAGTTAATTGAATCACAGTCGGGAGTGACACGCACTCCAACCACATTGCCTGCACTTCAGCAGCTGTCCCGGAAAACGACAAGAAAATTCGTGCCATCGTAAGCCGCACATGTAGCGTATCCGGCCTCTCTCTCGAACAACAACTTACCATCGGGATCGATGACCGTTCCGTCTGTACCCACACGCGCACCGAAAACAGCATGTGTGCTGACAGCGACGTGGTAGCGATCATCTATCCAGAATGCATAGTATTGATCGTTTGCGAATACAGCGCAGGGATATTGCTGTACATCGTCCGCCGTGCAAATGGGAAAATCGGCGTTGAAAATGAATACCGACATAATCGCAGTTAAAATCATACTACCTCCGTTTTACTAACAGCAGCTGATTGATCTTCAGCAATAATTGCTCGAAAAATATGCTTCCAACCCGCCCGTAGGGTCAGATCTCTACCCCGATGAAATTGTATACTATTCATGGGGCAGGCTTTGAACATAACTCCAAAGGGTGAAGAAGGCTCAAAGAAGGCTGAGAGAGGGC
>JBAUFP010000041.1:0-1510 GCA_049679205.1 bacterium
AACCTATTGCGACCACACCATCATCTGGCTCGATTATGTCGCCTGAGCCAGAAACAATGTAGGAATGTTCCTTATCAAGGATTGCCAACAGTGCTTCTAGCCGGCGCAAAACTCGGTCCTGACGCCAATCCTTGGCCAGTTCAACGACGCTGCGCGGAAGATTACCCCTAAACTCCTCAAGCTTGGACTCAAAGCGTTCAAAAAGCGTAAGCGCGTCCGCCGTGGAACCGGCAAATCCGGTGAGTATCGTATCGTTGTGCATTTTGCGTATCTTGCGTGCGGTATGCTTCATCACGGTCTCCCCGGTCGTCACCTGACCGTCGCAGCCGATCGCCACCTTGCCATTGCTCCGTAACCCGATGATAGTCGTTGATCTCATAATGGCTAATTATACCGAACCCCAGGCCGATGTCAAACATTTACCGCCCTCACCGTGCATTGTCCAGCCTTTCTGCAATCTCGAGCGCCGCCTTCAAGGCGTTGGGTTTTTCTAAGATCTTACCCTCGAGTTGCAGGTCAAGTAATTCCTGTAGTATCTGCTTAAACACTGGCCCGGGTTTCATACCCAAGGCAATGAGGTCGTAGCCGTTCACGAGTCGATCGACCTTGGGCTTTGCATTGTCCGCCCTGTACAAATCGATCATTCTCAAGAATGCCCTTTCCAGATGACGTGTCTTGCCGCCGGTTGCATAGCCGTCAGCCCAGGCAATCATCATTGCCCCAAACCAATCATATTCAAGGTGCCGGAAGAACCTGCGAATCGCACGGTCGGTCAAATCAGCGTTCGTCGCCAAGAGGTGTAGTCTCATATGTTCTTTTACTAGTTTCTTCAGGATTTCGGTATCATGTCTTGAGAACCGCAGCCGACGGCGTGCAATCCTCTCGACCATCTTAGCACCTATCGTGTCGTGACCATAAAAGTGCACTTCCCCTTCTTTTATCAAGAATGTGTCAGGTTTTGCCACATCATGAAAAAGACCGGCGAGTTTGCAGAGCGCGACACGGCCGGGTCTGGCAAAATATTGAGAATACTCGATCTCCAAATCTTTGAAAAAACCCCGCTCCATCAAATGCTCAACCGCACCGTAGGTGTTTAGCGAATGACCCCACAAGTCAAAATCCTCCATCAGCTTAACTGCTTCTGGAAATATCTGTTTGAAGATTCCTAATTGATTGATCTTCAGGATCATTTCAAAGGAATGCGGCGTGGACATGATGCGCATCATTTCGTAGCCGATACGTTCGGCCGCCGTGTTGGTGAGCGGAATATTCTTTGCTAACTTGAAGAAATCTCTATGCAGATCAAAACCGAGCTCAAGCGCGAATCTGAATCCCCTTAGTATACGTAGCGGGTCCTCAATCAATGTTTGCGGCGTCGTCGGCCGGATGATCCTTTTCTTGACATCTTTTGTTCCCCGACATGGATCCAAGAACTCATACGTTTCCAGATTCACTGCCATCGCATTGATCGTGAAGTCGCGCCGCTCGAGATCGGCCATAACTCCCTGGG
>JBAUFP010000042.1:0-4377 GCA_049679205.1 bacterium
GGGTCATACGGGTGAGATTTTCGACGGTGAGCCCGGTGTCGGCGCGTGAAATCTTCGTGAAAGAATAGCCGATACGTTCACCCTGGATGAAGATTCCCGCCCATTCTTCGTGGCCGTCCTGTGTCGAAACGAAATCTTTTGCCCCAAAGTCCTGACTGTTTGGTTTTCTTATTTGTAGTATCAAGAAGATTGTGACCGCAAAAACTGCAATAACAAATAAATACGTGAATATCTTTTTCATTCTAACTCCTTTGGGTATTATAGTCAGCTCTACATTTGAGTCAAGCCCGCTTCTTTTTTCTGCCATTATGAGTGATAGAATCCAAAAGCAATTTCAGGTGCTGGGTAAACGTTGGGTTTGCAGAAGGAAGGATTTCGTGTTGCCATGGCTTGACAGCATCACCATTCTTGGTATCATTATGTGGTAGTAACTATTTTTTGGTTTTCTTAGGCAACGAGCTTTTTTGTGTCGGCTGCAATTTTGCCTAGAACAAAAAAGGAGGCGTTATGCAGAAGTTGTTGATTTTTCTGCTGATTCTCGCCGGCTTTGCCTTTGCCCCGCCACCCATGTTTCACAACTACGCTTATATTGAGGCAAATGGTTCTCCGATCGCGGTGAGTTCTCATGCTAACCCAAGTGTCGTTGACTGGAATGGTGACGGGGTGAAAGACCTGTTGCTCGGTGAATTCACGGGTGGCATGATACGTTTTTATTCTAATGATGGAAGCAACAGCGCGCCGCATTTCACGACGTTTACCTATTTGCCGGCGGACGGTGCCATAATCCAGCTACCCTATGGCTGATGCACCGGAGCGACGAATCCACAGGGTGTGGATTTTAATGGTGATGGGTTTCTGGATTTGATTGTTGGTGACCGAAATGGTACGGTGAATTATTTCCGCCGCCTACCCAGCGGAGAACTGACGACCGAGCCTGATCTGGTGGCAAACGGCGTTACCATTGATGTCGGACTAAATTCAGCGCCTTTCATCGTGGACTGGAATGAAGACGGGCTGTTTGATATGGTAATCGGCAATTGCGATGATGGGGTGCCGGTAAACCGACGCGTGAAGCTGTACTTAAATAGCGGAACAGCTTCCGATTACGCATTTTCAGATCCAGAAATACTATACTGTGGTGGTAGTCCTATACAATACAATCGGTGTATTCCGCACGTGACCGATTTGAATCTTGACGGCAAAAAGGATTTGGTAATAGGTGAAGATCTTGGACATGTGTATTATTTAGAGAATGCGGGTACTCATGCATCGCCAATTTTTAACCAGGCGGTCATGCTTGAGGCTGAAGGTGTCCCGATTTCCTTTCCTTCGGGTCATACCGATACCAAGGTTTGGGTGAATGATTGGGATGAGGACGGTACACCTGACCTGGTGCTCGGTAATTATCACGACAGCGTGCACCTGTATATCGCTTATCCACTCGGGATTGTTGAGAACAGTAGTGAAGCGTTGAACACGGTGATGTCTGTTTCACCGAACCCGGCACGAAATCGCACAACTATTCATTATCATGTTGCACAAAGTGGCATGGTAAATCTATCAGTATATGACGCTAATGGTAGGTTTGTCAAAACGCTTGTTTTGGCAGATCGGAGTGCAGGTGATTACAATGTGATCTGGGATGGATCGGATGCGAAGCGCGCGCGCGTACCTGCGGGCGTGTATGTCTATAAGCTCGAGGTTGAAGATAACTTCTGGTTGAGCAAATTCGTAATGCTCAAGTGATTTGGTTCTTTAAGTGAAAAGCCCCGCCTATTAAGGCGGGGCTTTTTCTTATTAACGCTCATGTCCGCACGTCGTTAATGTGCGGGAAAAGGAAACTGCTGGTTAGCGCACTATCACTTTCCCGTTCGCCTGGTGTATCGAACTGGTGAAGCGATAAAAATATACGCCGGCGCTTGTCCGATTGTGTTGTAGGTGACTCAGATCACAAGATAGAATTTCCTTTTCGTTCGATGTCATTCCGTTGTACTGTTTGATTTTGCGTCCGATTGGGTCGAATATTTCTATCCTGTACGATGTACCTTGTGGCACGTTGAGCTCGAAACGTACATTGTCTGAAGAACATGGATTATTAAGCAGGGTGATGTATGATTGCGGAACCCGGCTGAGTGTATTCTCTTCGATGCCAACGAGATCCATGACTTCTACTTCGCCGGCTTGATACACATTACGCGAAGGTGCGTCAGCCTGTATCCATGTGACGATGTAGCACTTATCCTCATTCCATGAAGCATCGATGGTAAAGTTACGACTGATATCCAGAACCTGTCCTGGATTGATCGCGACCAATTCTCCAGTTTGATCAGGCAGCATGTCGCGTGCCAGGTGGTTGTGCCATGCATGACCATTCGGATCCAGATGGTAAAGACTGTCTTCGGTGATGACAAAATAGACGCGTGCGGTAATCGCGGCCGTCGAGTCGTTCTGATAAGAGGCGTTTATTGTCCCGGTGTTTGTTGAGGCACTGTAATTACCGGTCATTAGCAGGGTAAAGGGTGATGGTTGATTAACACGGCTGTTGATGAAGGGCCGCCAGGTGCTGATTGGCCAGAGGTCGACCCCATCGGCAAATAGTGACGGATATCCATAAAAAGTATAGTAGTTATAGATGCGGTTACGAGCCTCTAAAAAGTAGCCGAAATCGCCCGGCACTGTATGATATTCGACCAGCGCTGTTTGTACAGGATAATCCAACGTGGCGATTGTGTCCAGCAGACTGCTGGCACTAGGGCATGTCGGTCAACCACTCCAATAGGCTTCTTCGAGCAGCACCACTCTGGTTGCCGCTTCGATCCCAAAAATGAACCCGAACGCCATGCATAACAATAGCGTTCTCGATATTAATCCGCGCATACAAACCTCCTTGTCGTGGGCCGCTTAACGCTGACCCAGTGGCGCATATGAATGTTTTATTGGAAGCTACTCTTGGGATTTCCCTATAATAACTTGAGCTAATAATTCCCTATGAGACTATTTACTGATTAGAGTATATACAAAAGTGACTTTCTGTCAATTGAGATGCAGAATCAAAATCAACCATAATATTGGCTGGTGCACGAGCGTGTGCTGCTTGTGGTTGACAATCCAATACAGATAACTATACTCAGCGAATGTTATCAAAAGTTCTATCATGTGCAACATATGGGATTGAGGGGTATCTAGTAGATGTTGAAGTTGATCTTTCAAGTGGATTACCGGGTTTTACCACAGTCGGACTCCCGGATAACGCAGTAAAGGAATCAAAGGACCGGGTCTTTGCCGCGATCAAGAATGCAGGCTTCCGTTTTCCCTCCAAAAAAATCACAGTCAATCTTGCGCCGGCCGATATAAAAAAGGAAGGTTCGAGTTTTGACCTGCCGATCGCGGTCGGCATACTCGCCGCTTCGCAGACCGTGCGTAGTGCAAATCTGAAACGCTACACTATTCTGGGTGAATTATCTTTGGATGGTTCGTTACGGCCGGTAAAAGGCGCAATCTCTCTTTCGCTGGCAACCAAGGAGAACAAACTCGACGGTCTTATTCTACCCAGAGCCAATGCGCGTGAAGCAGCAATTGTTGAAGGAATACAGGTGTACGGATTTGATAACCTGATTGAAGTTGTAGCATTCTTGAATGGTGAAATGGATATTCAAGGGACGATTGTCGATCGTGATGAGATCTTTGAAGCGGCATCGCAGTACGCGGTCGATTTTGCCGAAGTCAAGGGACAACATCATGCCAAGCGGGCGCTCGAGATTGCCGCCGCCGGTGGACACAACATCCTGATGATCGGGCCGCCCGGTACGGGCAAGACCATGCTGGCGCGCCGCATGGTGACGATCCTGCCCAGGATGACTTTGGAAGAAGCTTTAGAAACGACGAAGATCCATTCGGTGGCCGGAATTTTGACGGCGGGCGATTCATTGCTCGGCACCAGGCCTTTCCGCTCGCCCCATCACACGATCTCGGATGCGGGCATAATTGGCGGCGGACATGTGCCCAGACCAGGCGAGGTGTCTTTGGCACATAATGGGGTTCTTTTCCTTGATGAGTTACCCGAATTCCACAAGAATGTTTTGGAAGTATTACGCCAGCCCGTAGAAGACGGCCAGGTGACGATCGGCCGGGCAAAAATAACTTTGACTTATCCTGCGCGCTTCATGCTCGCCGCGGCTATGAATCCATGCCCGTGCGGCTATTTTACGGACCCGCATCATGAGTGCCGGTGCACACCGACCGCGATCCAACGGTATCATTCAAAGATCTCCGGGCCGCTGCTCGACCGGATCGACATTCATATTGAAGTGCCGGCCTTAAAATACGATGAGTTGAAATCAACCACATCCGGCGAATGTTCATTGGATATCCGTACAC
>JBAUFP010000043.1:0-4373 GCA_049679205.1 bacterium
CTGTAATTGTAATTGCTGCCGAAATTGATGTTGTTGCCTTTGATCAATCCCCACATTGAAAAATCAAGACCACGGTAGGTGAAATTTTGGCCTGCTTCGTAGTATGGACCGGCGTACAAGTCTAAACCCAGCCCCCAGCGATTGCGAAAAGCAGGGTTGATCTGAAGGCCAGCGATTTTCGACCAGTTCGTATCGCCGGGTTCCTGCAAGAGATGAATGCCGGGTGCAACATAGAGCCAGCGCAAGAATCCTTCCTGGTATACCTTACCAGGACCACTGAACAGGTAAATTCTTTTCCTCCCTGCCCAGGGCACAAACCCGACGTCGGCAACATTGAACGAATCGTCCACGATCTCGGCAGCAAATTTAGTGTAGAAGCTCCCGATGAAACCCCGGTAGCCTGATGACATGGCCCAGCCACGTTTGTTGCTATCATCACTGAGTGCGCCCTGCAGGATAACCTGGTCATCCCCACTTCTATATACCCCTTCGAGCCCGAGCGCATAGCTGTAATTGTCTTTATCTATCGCGGTTCCACTAAAGAGCACGCCAATATCAGAATTGTTCATTAATTGTCGTTTTGCCCGTAAAATACCAAACCACCGGTCAGGCTCGTAGATCGTATCTCGTGCAGTTGTATCTCCGAATTCATCAGTATAGGCACTCAGCATTCCAATGTTCCATTTTTCTGAATTATTCGTCACCTTCAATCCACCGAGAATGGGAACCACATCGTCACCGAGTGATTTACCTATGCTGCGCGAGTAAAAAATCTCGAGTGGGAAAAAGAAGCGGCCACCGTTCTGGCCGAGATCTGACATCCGAAAGATATCTCGGCCTTCAAGAAAGAATGGTCTACGCTCATCCAGATATGTTGGATACCGAGATAGATTAACCGTGAATGGATCAGATTCGATCTGTGCGAAGTCCGGTAGGATGGTGGCGTTGACTGTTGTCTGCGGCGTGACATCCCACTTGAAATTAAGACTGATGCTGGGCTTAAAATCAGTAGAATCCTTGCGGATTGAATCAATATCAACATAGAAACGCTTGTCATACCGGACATAGGCCTCTGGAAACAATTCGAAATAGTATCCGGTGGACTGCGGATCTATGTTCTTGAGCACACCCCAGCGCGACACCATGTCGCCATCGGCCTGAGTGACTTCGGTCCAATAATCATCTTCGCGGTTGTGCGCCATGTGGCGGAAAAATTGAATACCCCACTCGTTTAATCCTTTCTTGTACCGTATTGACTTGAACGGGATCTTGATTTCAACATCGAGATGATCATCGTATACTTTCACACTTCGGTACCATACGCCTTCCCACGAATCGTCGTATGTCCGACCATCATCAAAAATCCACCCGTCCCAGAAAAGCTGGCTGGCGAAGACGAGGAAGTAGTAACCGGTCGTTTTGCTACCGAAAGGATCTATGCTTACTCGAACGTAGTCTTCGTCAGTGGTGAAACAAGCAATGGGTTTATGCTTTTCAGCATAACAACGGAACGCGAAGTAGAGGTTATCCTTATCCTGCAAAACATATACGACGGTCCGCTCGGTAGGCTCAGTTTTCTCATAAGGAATATGTTGCACAAAATCATATGCTGTATCAGCTTGTTGCCAGATATCTTCTATCACACCGTCAATATGAGGTGCTGTGTCAGTGAATCTGACTTCGACGGCCTTTTCACTGCTCATGATGACAAAAAACAATAATGCAAGGTACATTCAACCTCCTTTACGAGTATTCAAAATTACCGAAATTCTTTCACCATTTTTCATGCAGATCTGGTCAACCCTCGACCAGTCTCGAAAGCTTTTTTCAAGTATGCTGGTTTGTTCTTTGTGGCTTCTTCTTCCATGAGGTCGGCGAAAAAAAGCCAATCGATGATTTCGATACCGAGTGAATTCATGCATCTCTTGTAGAACTCAACCAGGACTTGACATTCGTAATCGGCATCTTTTTCTCCCAGCGTGGTGATGATGATCGCCTTTTTACCGGCGATCAGATGGTTGTTTTCCTTATGATGAAAGAAATAGAGCCGGTCAATGAATGTTTTCATTAGACCGGTGACTTCACACCAATAATTGGGTGAGGCAAAGACGAGCACGTCTGATTTCATGATCATGGAGCGTAAATGGGTCATGTCGTCCACGAAGTTACATGTTCCTTCGCGCCGACACTGGCAGCAACCGACACATTCATTTAACGCAAGGTCGCGGAGCACGGCGGTTTGCACGTTAAGACCCCCTTTGTTCACACCGTCTGAGAAAGAAGCCAGTAGCGCATCGGTATTGCCGTTTTCGCGTGCTGAACCATTAATAATAAGAACACGCCTCATCGCCTTCTCCTTCACTGATTTTCCATTCCAGACAAGATGACTGCAGCCAGCGCAGGGCTACTTTCCGCAGCATCCTTTATATGTCTATTTTTTGTTATTCGTTTAGAAAATGACATATAACATTGTAACCAATTTCGCTGTATTGTCAAGCGGCGAGGCGGCGTGAAACCCGCGTCGCGCGAGCCTGGTTCTGATTGCGGAAGTAGTGCTCTGCTCGGTCGTATTCTTACCATATCAAGGACCGATGGTGATATTGGTTGTTATGGTGAGGACTCTTGTATCCATTTTCTTCTACTTCTGTTTCAAGCATTAGTGTGCCAGGGCTAAGGGGAAATAAAGAAGAGCCTGCCATTGTGACTTCTTAACTGTGGATGGAAGGCGAACGATAATCCATGACAGGCTCTTCTTCACTATTACCTGACCTTAGCTTTTATTATTTATCTTGCCTTTAGTCATTAGGCTGATAATCGATGGGAGAAAGAGAATTGTAGTGACAAAGCACGCACCGACACCGATGACAAGCAGGGTTCCGAACCCGACCCAGCCTCGGTACGAAGCGGTCATCAGAGAACCAAAGCCGACCATCGTGGTCAAGGAGGTCAAGAGGACAGCTTTGCCCGTGCTTCTCAAGACGAGGGGTGTTTTTCTCAACCCTTCGAACATATAGCGATGGAGAATGTGTACTCCGTCATCGATCCCTATGCCCACAATCATGGGGATGGCCATTACGTTGAGCATGGTGAGCATAGTTCCGAAAGTCTTCATAATGCCCAGCATCCAGATGCCACCCGTGATCAGTGGGATCACCCCGAGTAATGCGAAACGCAAACTCCGGAAGTCAATCCAGAGCAAAATGGTTACGATGATAACGGTTAGCATTGTGGCCATTAAGCCGTCGCGCCCGATAAGCCGGATCAGATGCAGGAAGATTGGGGGTGTACCCGTGATCTTGGGGCTGACCGTTTCCAGTTGTTTGTCGAAACGGGTAAGCGCCTCATAGTTCCAGATCTGCTCTTTCGGATAGATTGTAACAAGGTATTTGTCACCTGCTTCGTTGACATATTGCGTCTTAATGTGTTGAGGCAGGGTCTGAAGCGTGATGGGTTCAGGATTAGCCATGGTATATATTTTTTGCCGGAGATTGGGATAGTAGTATTTCTGGAATCTATCCAGCTGAACTGCCGCTCTTTCGGGGTCCTTCCTTATCTTCTGGACAATACTGATTATAAAACTCTCGGAATCTTCTCGCTCCGGGTCGCCAATGATGCTTTTACATTTTTCGTCGACCTTATCCTGACCACCAATGAATGCGAGTTGAGACAGCTCATAGATGTTCATGTCGAGTCTTTCCAGTTGAGCTGTCAACTCGGCCAGGTTGTTAGTGGTGATCGGGGTCCGGACCGTGTTTCGGGCGACCAGTTCCCTTATCTTTTCTACCTCAGGAATTCTTTCTAATTGTTTCTCTTTAGGAGGTACATAATCGGCGATGTTCTCAACCATGCTGATCAGGGGCATTTCCTTGAGTCTTTCGGCCATCTCGTATGATTCTTCAATAGAACCTGTGGTGACCATGGCAAAATCCGGGCTCAGATCGAACGCTTCGATAATTGTATCCTGCAGTTGGACCGTGGTTAACCCTTTGGGCTCGAGATTCATCATGTTATAGTCGAATTTTATATTAAGTGCCTGATAGAGAAGCAACCCCGTGACAACTACTGCCACGATGAGGTAGAGAAGGGGCCGGGCCGCGATGCTCTTACCGATGTCGCCGAGGATCTTGAATTCCACATGGGGTTGCTTGAATGGTTTTTTGCTGACCCGCTTGAGAATTCTCTCACGCGCGACTAGTATTGACGGAAGTAGGGTCATGGTCGTCAGCATAGCGCAGACAATGCCGATGCCCAGCACAATACCCATTTCCTTAATACCCTGCGTCACCGAGATGGCGAGGGCAAAGAAAGCTGCAGCCGTGGTCAACGCGCCGGTGATTATGCCCGGACCCGAGCGCACCAGGCTCTCTTGCATG
>JBAUFP010000044.1:0-4493 GCA_049679205.1 bacterium
GAGGAAAGAGGAAGAACCGGTGGCTGAACCAACGACAAAGACATGTCCATTTTGCCAGTCTGCGATTCCGGTCAAAGCTACGCGCTGTCCCTTTTGCACGTCGGACCTCAAGGGATCATAAACAAAATTCTCTACTGGGGTGCTTGATGTTTATTGGATTCGGTACAACAACAGGCTTGTTGTCAGCGCTTTTTATGGTGTCTATCTTGCTCATCTCCTGCGCACCTGATCTAGCTGAACGCGTGAGGGCTTATGAAACCACGTATAACACACATGATGCTGAAAAGCTCATGTCTTTCTATGCCGACGATGTCATATTTGAGATCGTTGGTGTTTGGGTTAAACACGGAAAACAGGTGGTACGGGACCTGGCGGAATGGGACAAAGCGACCAATATGCGCATGACAATATCCAATATCTCGGTTTGCGGTGATACTGTAACCTGCAAGCTGGTCGAGACAAACGATTGGTGGAAGCTTGCCGGGATGGGAGAAGTTCACTACGAACCGTGTGTTATGATATTTCGCAAAGGTTTAATAAGTGAGATGCGAGCGAAAATGGTCGGCAGTAGTGTCGAAGCGTACAGGAAAGTGTGGCCTGCAATATACGAATGGGCTTCTGAGAACCGCGGTAAAGAATTGGCCGAGTTGTTGCCGGATGGTGAATTCATTTACGGTGCAGAGCCGGCAAGAAAATGGCTTGACTTGTTGAGGGAATGGCGCGCATCGCAGACACAATAAGGCACGCTTATTGCAGAAATGGCTGCAACAGCATCATGAATGACCGGTGGCGGCAATGAATGATTTCAGGACTATCAATGATCTTCTTGAGATTGGGATCCGTGTTGAGCGGTGTTTGCTGGATTATTACAGGAGGATGCGTGATCATATTGAACACAGCTACGGTAAGGATCAATTTGATTCTCTTGCTGCGGCCGAACAGGCGCATATCGTTATGCTAAGAAGGTTCCTGGATAGTTGCGGTGACGATGAAGAAGAATACAACCTAAACAAAGAGCAAAACAAATCACAGAATAGTCTGGTGTCTCATGCCATGAGAGTATTCAACCGCGCTGAGGAAGTCACCACGATCGAGGATGGACTGGAGGCATTAGGCATTGGTACAGAATTGGAAATAGAATCAATCTCTTTTTTTACTGAACTGCAGGCTTTGTTCCTGGGCGAACAGCAAGATCTTATTACTCTTATTTTGGATGATGAGAAATCGCATTTGCTGAAATTGATTGCAATAACAAAGAAAGCCACGTTTTAGTGATTCTTTGTCCAACACCGTGGACAATCCCATTGAGTTATTATTCGTTTTTGATATAATGTGAGTAATGCAAAGAGAGGAGCAGGCGTTCTACCGGGTTCGCAAGGCGATTGTGCGTGAGCTAAAGCAGCATATTGAACCTGAATATCGCAGGGGAGCACTGAAATACGTCAAGGAGGGTATTGTCCTATACGGGGTGAGAGTACAAATGGTCCGTAAGATTTCCGCCAAATACTACGGAGAAATCAGCGAACACGATAAGGATTACATGCTGGAAGTTTGCGATAGGTTGGTAAGATCACAGTATGCAGAGGAAAAGACAATTGCTTTTGACTGGGCCTACCGCCTGCATTTACAGTATGAACCCGGGGATTTCAAGTTGCTCCAATTTTGGCTCAAGAGATATGTTTCCAACTGGGGCTCTTGTGATGACTTCTGCCGTCATGCTTTCGGCGCTTTTGTGTATCAGTTTCCGCAATTCTTGCCCAATGTTATCAGATGGACGGCTTCAGGGAATAGATGGCTACGAAGGGGCGCTGCAGTGATTATGATATACTCATTGCGCAAGGGTGAGCACCTTGATATTGCATTCAAAATTGCTGATGCGCTCTTGCTGGACAATGACTATCTTGTGCAAAATGGCTACGGTTGGATGCTGAAGGATGCGAGTATTCTGTTCCCTGACAGGGTGTTTGACTATGTCACAAGGCACAGGGCTGAAATGCCAAGAAGAGCACTGAGATATGCTATTGAGAGGTTCGGCGCGCAGCGGAAAAAAGAGGCAATGAAGTAATGCGCGACGGTATCAACTTTTTCATAATGGTGCACGAATGAGTGTGTCGCAGGATAACCGCCTGCTTACTGACCACGATATATATCTCTTCAAGGAAGGTAACCATTTTAGATTATACAATAAGCTAGGCGCCCACATCGTTAACGATGGCAAGAAAAAGGGTGTTTATTTTGCAGTATGGGCGCCAGGCGCCGATACTGTGTCGGTGATTGGCAATTTTAATGGCTGGGATGTGGAAAGAGATCATCTCCATGTCAGGTGGGATGGCTCCGGGATTTGGGAGGGGTTTGTCCGAGGAATTGGACCGGGTGCCCTGTACAAGTATCATGTTAGGTCTAAGTATTACGAATACAAGATCGATAAGGGTGATCCGTTTGGCTTTCACTATGAGCAGCCGCCACGAACGGCAAGTGTAGTATGGGATTTGGATTATACCTGGCAGGACTCCCAGTGGATGCGCAACAGGCATAAACGTAATGCACTGGATGAACCCATCTCGATATATGAACTTCACCTTGGGTCTTGGTGGCGCAAGGAAGGTAGTGTTGGTTATGCAAATTATCGGGATATTGCAGAGAAGCTTGTGGCGTATGTTAAGGAAATGGGTTTTACCCATGTGGAGTTACTACCAATCATGGAACATCCCTTCTACGGGTCATGGGGATATCAGGTGGTGGGTTATTTTGCTCCGACAAGCAGATACGGCACGCCACAGGATTTCATGTCATTCGTTGACTATCTTCACCAGAACGGTATCGGCGTAATACTTGATTGGGTACCATCCCATTTCCCGACTGACGAATATGGACTGGCATTTTTTGACGGCACACATCTGTATGAACACGCTGATCCCAGACAGGGCTTGCATCCTGACTGGAATAGCTATATCTTCAACTATGGCCGGAACGAGGTACGTAACTTTCTCATCAGCAATGCTTTATTTTGGTTGGATAAGTATCATGTTGACGGGCTCAGGGTTGACGCTGTAGCATCTATGCTCTATCTTGATTACTCACGCAAAGAAGGGGAGTGGATTCCTAACCGTTATGGCGGCCGGGAAAACTTGGAAGCCATCGCTTTCCTTAAACGTCTCAACGAGACTGTTTACAAAGAATACCCGGATGTGCAAACGATTGCCGAGGAATCAACTGCCTGGCCAATGGTGTCACGACCAGTTCACCTGGGAGGGCTCGGATTTGGCATGAAATGGAATATGGGGTGGATGCATGACACATTGGACTATTTTTCCAGAGATTCTGTCCATCGTAAATACCATCAGGACCAGCTGACATTCAGTATATGGTATGCATTCTTTGAGAATTTCGTATTAGCCCTTTCACACGATGAGACGACCCAGGGGAAGAAGTCTTTAGTCTCGAAGATGTCAGGTGATGATTGGCAGAAGTTCGCCAATCTGCGGTTGATGCTCAGCTACATGTATGTCCATCCCGGCAAGAAGCTTCTGTTCATGGGAAACGAGCTTGCTCAATGGGAGGAATGGAATCATGAAAGGATACTTGATTGGCATCTGCTCAACCATGCTTCTCATATGGGGGTGCAGAATCTGGTGCGTGATCTGAATCGTACCTATCGAGAAGAGCCAGCTCTGTACATGACTGATTTTCACGCAACCGGTTTTGAGTGGGTCGACTTTGGGAATTGGGCAGAAAGTGTGACCGTGTTCATGCGCAAATCAAAAAAGCAGGAAGATGACATAGTGGTGGTGCTTAACTTCACCCCGGTGCCTCGATACGGTTACCGCATCGGCGTGCCTCGATGCGGGTATTGGCGGGAAGTCTTGAACAGTGACGCACAAGAGTACGGTGGCAGCGGTCACGGCAATTTCGGTGGTATCGAGGCAGACAAAGAACCCTATCATGGCCGATCAGGTTCTATTGTCGTTACTATTCCACCACTAGCTGCGGTTTTCTTCAAAATCAAAAAGATAACACGTGCGAAATCATAAAAGGCAAGCAGATAGCATAAAGAAAAAAAGAGGCTCTGGTATATTGCTTCACATTACCTCTCTACCATCACCATATGGAATCGGTGATCTGGGGACTCAGGCTTACCGGTTTGTTGATTTCTTGGCACGCGCAAGACAAAGATACTGGCAGATTCTTCCATTGACGGCCACAGACTATAAACATGAATACTCGCCCTATAACTGCATGTCCGCATTCGCGGGCAACAAGTATCTGATTAGTCCTGACCTATTGATGAAGAAGGGTTTTCTGAAGAGGTCTGAACTCAGGTGTGCCAGGAGGTTTTCGCAACGCACGGTTGAATTTCCTATGGCGGTCGCATTCAAGGAATACCTTTTTGAGAAAGCCTACGGACGTTTCAAGAAAATGAGGCGACGCGTTGGATACATGAACTTCTGTAAAGATAATGCCTCATGGTTGGATGACTATGCAATGTTTATAGT
>JBAUFP010000045.1:0-3276 GCA_049679205.1 bacterium
GTGTTTTAATCAGAGTGGTTTTCGGGAAGAAGATAGGAACTGCTTCGACCAATTCACTCGAGGCGAAGAAGATAAAGGATACGATTGCGTGGGCTGAGAAGATCGCGCAGTTTCAAAAGGAAAATGATGACTTCGTGTCATTACCCAAGGCAAGGAAGAGTGACTATCAAAACATAAAGACATACAATACTAAAACAAATGAGTTTTCGGCAACGGATAGGGCAGAGGCAGTAAGGGAAATCGTAAAAGTGGCTGAGAAGAACTCGCTTAATTCATTTGGTTCTGTTTCCAACGGTGTTGCTGAAATATGCATTGGTAATTCGCTCGGCGTTTTTGCCTATGCCCTGGCCGGTGACGTTTTCTGTAATATCGTTATGTCAGGTAAAAATTCAACGGGCTACGCTCAAGCCGGAGCACGTGACGTGCGTGTGATTGATTTTGAGAAGCTCGCCGATACTGCTGCGCATAAGGCACTGATGTCTCTTGACCCGGGCGAAATCCGTCCTGGAAAGTATACTGCAATATTCGAACCACTTGCCGCATCCGAGTTTCTTGACTATATGTCTTACTACGCGTTCAATGGCAAAATGTTCCATGAAGGGCGTTCTTTCTTGAGTGATAAACTTGGTTCGAAAATAGTAGATGAACGGATCACATTGATCGATGATCCATTCGCCAAGAATGGGTTCTCATTTTCGTTTGATTTCGAAGGCGTGCCCAAGAAGAGGTTGGTGTTGATTAATAAAGGTGTTGCCAAGAAAGTTGTTTATGATTCCCTGACCGCATTTAAGAACAGGAAAAAGTCGACCGGGCATGCCCTGGGTGGTCCTAACCCATTTGGTCCGGTGCCTCTTAATCTGGTGATGAAGCCTGGAACCAAGAGCATCGATGATATGATACGCGAGACCGAACGAGGTATACTGGTGACGAGGTTCCACTATACTAATGTCATTGATCCACACAAGCTCACCTTCACCGGGATGACCAGAGATGGCACTTTCTTGATCGAAGACGGCAAAATAACCAAGGGATTGAAGAATCTGAGGTTTACTGAGAACATCATCGATGTGTTGAACCGGGTTGAGGCACTATCAAAGAATTCAGTAATGGTTGCCTCAGATCCTGGTTATGGTTCGCGCTTTGCTACGGGTACCATAGTGCCAGCCATCAAGGTACGCGATTTTACGTTCACCAGCGCCACAGAATTTTAGATACTATTCGGGGATAGAAAAAAGGTAATTTTATTGATTGACTACATCAGGCTGTTAAGACCGACGCAGTGGCTCAAGAACGTCTTTGTCTTTGCCGGGCTAATTTTCAGCCGCCAGTTTCTTAATGTTGATAGCATCGAGAAGAGTATATTCGCTTTTGTTGTTTTCTCTATCCTGAGCAGTAGTGGGTACATAATAAACGACATCCTTGATTACAAAGAGGACAAGGCACACCCCGTTAAATCAAAAAGACCCATCGCAGCAGGTAAGGTCCATCGGGGACTGGCAGCGCTAATTGCGGTATTTTTGTTTGTGCTCTCGTTAGTTGGCGCCTACCTGCTCGGCAATCACTTCCTTTATGTCTGCTTGATCTATTCGGGACTCATGATTTCTTATTCAGTCGGAATCAAGAATTTAGTAATACTCGACGTGCTTTTTGTCGCGGTCGGCTATGTGCTGAGGGCAATCGCGGGTGCGGTGGTTATTGCCGTTGAAATATCGTCGTGGTTGTTGCTGTGTACCCTGCTGATTGCGCTTTTTCTGGTAATCTCTAAAAGAAGGACAGAAATTGTTTTGCTCGGCGAAGGAGCGACGAAACACAGGAAGATATTGTCTCAATATTCACTAGGATTACTCAACCAGATGATCGCCATTGTTACTGCGGCATGCATAGTTGCTTATTGTTTATATACCCTGGCTCCGGAAACAGTGAATAAGTTCGGTACCAGAAATTTGATATACACTATACCATTTGTAATTTATGGAATATTCAGGTATTTGTATATTACTTTTCAGAAGGTTGAAACGGATATTCCGGAAAGAGTTTTGATCAGCGATTTGCCTCTGCAACTCTGTTTGCTTGCTTGGTTTGTTACC
This sequence comes from bacterium, assembly GCA_049679205.1. GTDB lineage: Bacteria > Hydrothermota > Tepidihabitantia > SM23-42 > SM23-42 > SM23-42. The sequence goes on from JBAUFP010000045.1 coordinate 2,088, forward strand.
TGTGTATTAATACTGAGCTCGGTCTAATTAAAGACCGAATATCACGGCGTACCATCGCTCCGGAGGACGACAACTTTCTGCGTTGTTTCGTTGTCTCCGGTGCGGCCCACCAAAAAGTAAATTCCCTCTGCAACCTCGCGGTCAAGCTCATCTTCGAGCTGCCAGGTCATCTCGTGGGACGGATTATCGAAGGCCTTTACCAAACGGCCCAACATATCGTAGACCTCAACTGACGAAAAGTCCAATGTTTCATCAAATTGAATGCGCACCGTTGTGCCGGTAGGGTTAGGGCTCACGCGGATTTTTTTTTGTGAACTCGGGGCTATCGTCTCCCTGGCCATGCTGATCAGGTTTGTATTCAGTACGGTCATTTGTCCATCCACGACTTCGACGCCGTCGTAGAATTTTGTGACATAGCCGCGCTTGCGAATTTCAACATCGTAAAAACCCGGTTTGAGTATCCTGCAAAAGCGTCCGTATACAGGCTCGGCGCGGCGTGGCGGTAGGTTAGGGTCGTAATATAGGTTGGGATCGTAAGAAACACGGACAATGACCTCAGCGTTTAGGGGTTCTCCGGTCAGGGAATCATAAACACAACCTGTGATACTGCTTTGGGAAACCCTTTCCAGAAGATAATAGGCGCCAGGAAGGTTTCGCTGGCAGATATCGTCGACCATCCAGCCTGGTTGGATACAAGTTGTGCTCACCTCGATGCAGTAGGTAAATGTACCACACACACCATAAAGCCAGTTCCGCGCCCGGCCGTCAAGCCCCTGGCCGGGCAGGGCATTGTAATGGCCATTACCCTGATCATTAATGATGCGGTTAGAAATCGAATCGGCAACTACCCGTATGACGGGGTAATCCGGCGAGTACCCGCTGCTCGAGGACCAGGGGTAGTAGACAACCTCGGTCAAGCCGTAGCGTGCTGAATGGTATGTGTTGCAGAATACGAAATTCTGAGCGAATGTCAGATCGCGGATCGCACGTACCTCTGGCTCTGAGAATGAATACGGGCCGCGATAGAATTCTGCGCCAGGTTCAGTACTGCCGCCTTCAGTGAAGTAAAAATCATAATTGCGATTCAGGTCAACGCCGTCATGTGTTAGCTCAAAGAAACCACTGTTGTTGTTGTCGCGTTTGTTTTTGCGCCAGATCGTGTCCATATGGGTCATAACCACATTGTGTC
>JBAUFP010000046.1:0-2776 GCA_049679205.1 bacterium
TGATATCGCCGATCGCGGTCAGGGACTTCTACGATGAGAACAAAGACTCGATTGCGATCCTGCCAGGTAGGGTGAAGCTGTCGCACATCCTGTTACCGATAATACCGAATCAGGCAGAAATGGTGAGCGGTTTCGAGCGGGCAGCCGATGTCTACAAGCTGCTCCTCACGGGCGGCGATTTCGGCGTCATTGCCCAGGAATTCTCAGAGGACGAGAATTCGAGAAGAAAAGGGGGAATGCTTGGTCGAATCAGGAGGGGTGAAACGATCGAGGATTTTGAAGCAGTCGTGTTTGGCCTCAAACCGGGTACCGTATCCCAGCCATTTCCCACCAGACTTGGTTATCATATCGTTGAGGTCTTGAACAAAGGCGAGGATTGGCTGCTAATAAGACAGATCCTCATCAAGGTAGATGTTACCCAGCAGGATACATTACGGACCAGGAGGCAGGGTGAAAAGCTGCAGGAGCTGGTTACCAGTGGTCTCGATTTCGACAGCTTGGCAAAGGTGTACAGCAAGGATCCGAATATCGAGCTGGGTGAATTCTTTATTGAGCGACTCACGCCACCGTTCAACGAGGTGGTTGAGGATATGGCCGAGGGTGAGGTGAGTGAGCCAATTCTCACCCCCTACGGCTATCACCTCCTGTACATCGAAGAAAAGGTACCGGAGCAGACGCTAAGTTTTGAGGAATTGCGTGATCAGATAATGCAATATTTGTATCAACAGGAAATTCAGAAAAAATATGATGAGCTCATTGGTGATTTGAAAGAAAAAACCTTCGTGAAGAAATTCACTCCGAGTTAAACGCAATCTAGAAAGAAAGCAATAACTCATATAAAATAGCCACTATTTCATATATCATATTTGTCTGCAATATCGCTGTTAAGAGTGCTGACCAATACAGGGTTTGCACTTGATTTTTCGGCGGCTTTGACTAAAATAGTATAACATTCTTTACTAGTTAGTTAGTATTCATGGAGTTTGTACACAAGGGAGGTGAGCATGAAACGTATTGAAGTGAGGATAAGAATCATACTGCATGGCGCGTTGGTTTTTTTCTTCCTACTGGGTAATGCGAGTGCGCAGTCATTCACAAAACACTTCATCGACGACAATCTCGCTTGGGCATCGGGTGTTGCGACGACCGATATTGATGGTGACCTCGATATCGACGTGGTTGCCACCGGAGCAACCGCGAATGAAGTCGCCTGGTATGAAAACGACGGTGCGCAGAACTTCACCAAGCATGTCGTGGACAGTACCCTGGGGACCGCACGGTCGTGCTACGGTATTGATTTGGATCAGGATACAGATGTTGACATAATTGCAGCCGCGTCTGGTGCCGATAGTATTGTCTGGTATGAAAACGACGGCAGCCAGAATTTCACGCCCCACCTCATCGTTGATGGCTTGGGCAGCGCCTGGGATGTTTTTGTCGTTGACCTCGATTTGGACAATGACCTGGATGTCGTCGCAACTGCCGCGAATGATAACGTCGTTAACTGGTATGAGAACGATGGTGCACAAAACTTTGCTGAACACAATATTGATCCTTACTTGGATGGTGCTGAAGGAATATATGCCATAAATCTGGATCAGGATAATGATATTGATATTGTTGCATGCGGCATATTCGGTGATGAGGTTGTCTGGTATGAAAACGATAGCAGCCAGAATTTCACCGAGCATAGTGTCGACCCGTCCTTCAATGGTGTGAATGATGTTTTCATCGGTGATATGGATATGGATGGTGACTATGATATCGTAGCGTCGGCTTCGCAAGATAATCAGGTCAAGTGGTACGAGAATGATGGTTTTCAGAACTTCACCGGACACGTGGTTGCCAATCTTCAGGGTGCTCGTGCTGTTTTCGTGGCTCAAATAAACAGTGATACGCTGCCCGACATCGCGGCGGTCAGTCTACTGGACGTGGTGATGTGGTACGAAAACAGCGGTGGGGGCAACTTTGTGCCCCATGTTATAGATAACTTTCTCGATCTCGCCTTCGGCTTGTATGTGGCAGACCTGGATGGAGATAGCGATCTCGACGTGCTGGCGACCGGGGGAAGCGCAAATGACCTGGTCTGGTACGAGAGTGATCTGGTCGGTGTAACCGAGAGCGAAAATCAGAAACCAATATTATGTGACGTAATACGTTTGCACAATAGACCCAATCCTTTCACGGCGCATACAACATTCTATTTCGATATCCGAAAGCCGTCGTCAATCACGCTCGGCATTTTTGATATCAGTGGGCAGCTGATTCAAACCCTGACTCAGCAGTCGCAAGGAGCCGGGCACATAGAGATGACGTGGGACCGACGTGATGCGCGGGGTAATAGAGTACCCGCGGGCATATACTTCTACAGGGTAGAAACGGTTACATCCAGTGTCAGTGGGCATATGTGCGTGATCGATTGACCCCGCATCGGTTTTGCCTGTCGTTTCCCGGATGTCAAGTGCATTCGTATCGAACCATTTAGTGGGATTCTGTTCGGCGTGCGTTTTCGGAAGCACACACATAGCCCAATGAATTGAACAACTACATTGCCTGTGGTCTTGTAGTTGTTTGTCCGCCTAAGGCGGGCTCACGGAGAGCGAAGCTCTTCGGAGATTTATCAAACGAAATTTCTCCGTTTCTCCTTGTATCTTTTTCTTCGAGTCGCCTTGTCTCTAAGTCTCGGTGTCGCCGTTTCTCACAGGCGTGGGGCAAGCCTTCAGGTTTGCGGAATCCTTTAATCTTTGCCTAACAAATTTAGCAGAGGAAGTTGACA
>JBAUFP010000047.1:0-1739 GCA_049679205.1 bacterium
GCGCACGCGCCTACTACCGCAGATTTGGATTGTGCCGCATCTGTTTCCGCGAACTTGCCCTCAAGGGCGAAATACCGGGTGTCAGAAAAGCAACCTGGTGACCTCGCTGCGCTCGGCAAGCACCAAAATACTAAATCCCAAATCTCAAAACACAAATATCAAATAATTGCCAAACACCAAATTACAAACTCCAAAATAACAAAATCTTTTGTTTGAGTTTTGGAATCTGTAATTTGAGATTTGTTTGAATGTTGGTGCTTGAGATTTGGGATTTAAATATGATTCACAAAACGTGAATCATATTTCACTCCTTCCTTCCAGCGCTCTAGTCAATGTCGTGGTATCCGCCAAGTCCAAATCACTCCCCATGGGTAAACCGCGGGCAATCCTTGTAACCTTGATTCCCAACGGCTTAATTAGCTTGGCGATGTATATCGCGGTGACATCTCCTTCGGTTGTGGGGTTAGTGGCAATAATCACCTCAGTGATGCCTCCGTTTCGCAACCGGTTGACGAGAGCATCGATGCGCAGGTCTTCAGGGCCAATATTATCGATTGGTGATATGACACCGTGAATAACGTGGTAAACACCACGATATTCACTGGTCTTTTCAATAACCATAACATCGGATGGCTGCTCAACAACGCATATACGGTCTTTTTCACGCCCCTCGTCAATGCAGATTTCACAAGGTTTTTTTTCACTAAGATTGTAGCAGACTGAACATTCCTTCAGCCTTGTCCGCGCTCGCATAACCGCATCAGTCAACTCCTGGACCCTTGTCGTATCCATTTTCTGAAGATAGAAGGCGATCCGCTGCGCGGATTTCCGCCCTATACCCGGCAGCCATTGTAGTTTCTCAATTAAATCCCTGAGCAGCGGCATGGTCTATTCTATTGATAAAAAGGATTAAGTCAACACCAGGCAAAACAAACTTGATTTTCTCCGCGCTTATGCTATAATAGATAAGTTCTCCAAATTGATTAGTGCAGAACAAGAAAGGAGCGTAACATGAAGATCAAATTCTTGGGCCATGCTTCATTCCTCATAACATCTAAGGACGGATTAAGAATCATTACCGATCCCTACCGGCCCGGATGTTTTGATGGTGGCATCAAGTATGAACCGATTACCGAGGAAGCCGACATCGTCACCATCTCACATGAGCACGATGACCACAACTGCACTGAAATCCAGGGCAATCCAACCTTTATCCGTGGCGCCGGCACGAAAGAAACTAAGGGCATGACAATAATCGGCACCGATGTTTTTCATGACGAGAGCGGCGGCACGGAAAGAGGCAAGAATACTATCTTCAAAATGGTGATCGACGGAATGAATGTTGTCCACTTAGGTGATCTGGGTCACCCACTTTCAGATCGAGAGGTGAAAGAAATCGGCGCGGTTGATGTATTATTCATTCCGGTCGGTGGATATTTTACGATTGATTCGCTAACGGCTGAAATCACAGCCACGAAGCTTAATCCGAAGGTCGTAGTGCCAATGCACTATAAAACTGAAAAGTGTGGCTTCCCCATCGCAGCTGTAGATGACTATACAAAAAACAAAGATGTGAAGAAGATTGATGGCGAATTCGAGATAGGCAAGGAAAACTTGCCGGATACAGTGACGACCTATGTACTCACACCGACTAAATGATAGTGCACGGGTTGGGGTTGGGATGCTGGAAGGAAATCGTTTGGCGTTTGACGGTTACGAAGCCCGTTTCGACCAAAAAG
>JBAUFP010000048.1:0-1760 GCA_049679205.1 bacterium
AAAATGAGTTAAGCCAATACTTCTCCGGGTCACCGTTTCTCCGAAACTCCATTTCCAGCCTGTATCAGATAGTCCCTGTTATATTGAACATAGCGTGTACTATCACGGCTGGAAGAATGCTTCCGCTGCGCGCCCTTAACTCACCAGCTGAGAGTCCGGCAACCAGAGCAGCGCAAGCAGTAAACATACCCGTCGGAACATGAATAAGCGCAAAAAGCACTGCCACGATGACCGCCGCGGCCGATACCGGGCCCCACGATAAAGTGCTGCTCCCTAATGTCCGTCCCACCACACTCTGGATAAGACTACGAAAGATGAATTCCTCTTGGATTGAGGCTCCGATCCAGAACAATAGAACGATCTGCCAGAATGCGAACGCTTCGAAAGTCCGGGGGCTTTGGATTCCAAAGACACGTTGTAGAACGGCGACCATGAGGCCAAGAATACCACCCAAGACGAATGCCCCGAGCAAATACCTTTTTCCAGTAGAAACAAGACCGAAATCTTTGCGGTGCCCACCGCCACGTGTTAGAAAAATCACCATTATCAACAATGCAACCAGGAAACTTGTGACAATAATCAGCAACACCGTTCCCGGGCCGCTCAGACGGAGTATTCCTATGAGTATGAATGACGGTAAATAGACTCCCAAAAAAAGCAAAAACATCCAAACGAACGCCTTAACATACTTCATTCACACCTCCCTTCTCTAATATCGCTTCTAATCTTCTCCGATACACTTATGTAATGACACAGTGACTTAATGACTATATTCCATCGTGCGCGAATTTCGTTCAGATCTGTGATCTGACCACGAAATCCAGTGTCCCGAAGCATGAGGGGGATCATGGCTCGTTTCGCTAAAAAATTTTCGGTATGAACCTGTATCGTACTCTCTTCATATATTCCCTGTATTCGTCACCGAATTTCTCTATCAAGAATTCTTCTTCTTTGAATGCGGTCAGCAGATTCAATACTGCGATAACTATCGCTGGTATCAGTGCTATCAATACTCCCGAGGCTATGGCAATTCCAAGAACGATCAATACCAAGCTCGCGTACATCGGGTGACGGACACGTGAAAACATGCCGGTCGTCAGCAGTTTCTCTATTTTTGCTGATTGCTGATCAGCCTGCTGGTGAGCCAAATGACACCGCATATGAATCACAATTCCTATTACAAAAATGGCAAAACCGATAATATTTGAATATGGAAATAGGGGTATTCTATACCGGGTGCAAATAGCTCCAAAAATCCCAACCGCTATCAATACTGGCCACTCAATAACCAATCTTGTAGTTGGCTTCAGTAAAAGATATTTGCCTAGCATTTTTATACTCCGCCTCCAATCTTAGCAGTGTACCATGGAATTAACCAAAGTCAAGGTCATTATTTCTGTAATATTTGCGGTATAGAAGTTTATATTAACAGTCGTAGCCAAACAGAGCCTGCTCCCATGGTGCTGATGTGCGAATGACTCACTGAGTTAGTGACACAATGACTGAACGATATCAAGTATCGAGAATCCAATATCTATGATCTTAGTTCAGAAGAGTACGGCCCAGACAAACAGCCCGATCATCACACAGCCAATAATAAACCTGGTAAGTCCTCCGAATAATAGACCCACAAAAGCTCCAAAGCCTGCAGTTAGTGCCTGCCTCCCTTCTCTGCCTGCGATCAATTCAAAGGCAACGGCAAGGAGGAAGGGAAGGATGATGATCCAGACCACGCCAAACCATATCCCTATCATTAAACC
>JBAUFP010000049.1:0-3061 GCA_049679205.1 bacterium
CAATAAGCGCGGGATATTATTAGCACCGGCCGATGCTTTTGGAGAAGAAGGCGTTATCTTTAAATATTTGCTCGATTTTGTTGAAAAAACAGTAGTCATTAGAGAGAACAAAACTTTTAGGCTGGACGACCTGTCATTTCTTTTCCCTGTCCGCCATGAACATCGTGTCGAGACCTACGGGTTCAAGCTCTATCACAACGACTACACCATTTCCTATATTACTGATACCAAATTCTTCGTCGGGCTAATACCTGCATATAGTGCAGATATTGTCATTATGAACCTGATCAAGTTAGGGCCGTCTGAGATAGATCACTTATCGGTTGATGATTGTGGCGAGATCATTGCTGGTATCAAGCCGAAGGTTGCGATCATCACTCATTTTGGTATGACCATGATCCGAACCGGCCCGTGGAATGTTGCCCGTCAGTTAAGAGAAAGAACCGGGGTAGCGGTTCTGGCCGCGGAGGACGGTAAGCACTATACGATTGAGAAACTGCTTTCCTACGTGTAAATTCGCGCTGGTGCAGGGTCAAATCCAAACATTTGACATGATGCTTGATGTCGAAGGGGCAACATGGAGGGTCTGATGTCAAATGTTTGGATTTGACCCCGCTTCTTTGAGAGAGGTTTTAGAATTCCAATCGAAGGCCAAGAAGCGGGACACGGGGCAGCATGTATATTGCCTTGCGTAGAGTATAGTCCCAGTTATAAAGATATCCCTGTACGTTTTTACGGTTTGTGATATTCAGCACAGTTACATATAATTCGCCACGCATTCCCCAGAGTGAAAATTCTTTTCCTACGTGAATGTCAAATCGCTGATAATAGGGCAGGCGTTCCTTTTCCGGAGCGTACACGGGCGACCATCCGTAATATCCTCCATATCCTTCAGTGCCGATAACCGGACGGTAGGCTAACCCGCTCGCTACCTGGAGCTGAATGCCGATCCGGAATCCAGTACGCAATCGGCTGCCAAGAAAAAAGTTCAGAATATGGGGCCGGTGGACATCGGTGGTGACAATAACGGAATCGTACGGGGTCGTTCGCTCAGAAAGGGAATAGGCATAGGAAAATATCCCAAAAACATTTCCGAACTGATATTTACGCAGGGAGAATTCTATGCCGGAAGCCTGTCCGTCCCCATCATTATAGAAAAAATTGTCGTCGTATCCTCGTATCAGGTTTTTGTAGTTCTTCCTGTATAACTCGATTCTGGCAGAAACAGCCGGTATGATCAAATACTCAGTCCCTATGCTCAATGATCTTGCTTGGAGGGGTTTATATTCTTCGACTGGATATTCGAGCGGCGGTGTTTGAAAGAGGTAACCGTATGCGAAAAACAAGCTTGGATTTCTGCGATATATGAGCTTTAGACGCGGCGAAAGGGTTGGTTTGTTCATAGTCGGAAGCCAATCGATTCGCTCGCCGATCTCACATTCGAAGACTTTGAATAAGGGGAATCGTTGAACTGCATACAAGAAGCCATAATAATCACTTGTGTCAGCATCCAGCGAATAGTAGAGAGCGCCGATCTTGTAGAAGATGTCTTCGATCTTAGCCCCGGTATGCGTCAATCCATAGCGGCCAATACCTCCGCCTAATGCGAAGGTAATGGGACCTGCTTCATATTCAGTATGAACAAACGCACCGTACTTTTGAGCATTGTAGTCTTCGGTTACTGTGTCTGCGCTCGTAGGACCTCGTCCATGCATATGCCGATCCATGTCACTGTAGAAAGCATATGCTTGAAAGCGCAACCGTTCAGAGCTATTAAAATCCCATCCAAACCAGCCGGTAGTTGCCATGCCATCCATCTTTAGGTCCAGAGTTTGGTCAACAAAAGTTGCTTGAATGTCAGTACCCTCTCGGCTGTGCAAGCCGCTCATAGAGAAATCTCCAAATTGCGTACTCAAGTTTATCTTGCCCTGTACATCAAAGAAGTATGGTAGGAGAACACCTTCCACTATCCCCATTTGTGTGAGTAAAAAGTCAAGGTAATTTCTCTTGGCGGCAATGATTACTGACAGGTTATCTGAGAAAGGGCTGCTGTACGTAAGATTTGCTTCGATGAGGTCGATACTAGCCACGCCGTTTCTTTTCCTTCCGGGTTTTTTTGAATGCAAGAGGAGTACTGATGAGACCGCATCGCCGTAGCGAGCCGGTATTGCACCCATTAGAAAATCGAAATCTTCGATGAGGTCAACATTGAATGTTGAACCGACACCGAAGTAGTGATAGGGCGCTAGGATTTCTACATTATCGAAGAGAACTTTGTTTTCGTACAACTCGCCGCCGCGTACGTAGAAAAGACCCAAGTAATCACTGGCCGAGCTTACTCCGGGGATCATCTGTATTGCGCGAAAAACATTCTTTTCAGCGCCGGGCATGACGTCCATTTCTTCTTTCTGTAACATACGTTTGCCCGGTGTAATGATTCGCTCGCCGGTTGCTTCTACGTCTTTGATCGGAATGGGCATTGCATCTAGTCCTATATGTAGGTGTATTGTGTCGGGTCCTTGTATTGTTACCGATAATGTTTCTTCTTTGAAGCCTACATGGCTGATTATGAGTTGATGGGTGCCAGTTGAGATGTTTGGAATAGTGAATACGCCCAGGGAGTCACATATGTATACTTGCTGCAGGTTGGCAACATAGACATGCGCTCCAAGTGATTCCATGTGTTCTACGGAATACACGTTACCGGCAACAGTTGCAGAGATGACATAAAATAACAGCGATGCCATTACTCAACCTGTTTAATTTCAAAGATTGCTAGGTTAGGCGCAAAAATGTAGATAAGATTACCTTGTATTACCCCATAAAAGCCACCCATACCCACTGCTTCGCTTATGCATGGTGATGCGGGCGACTGAAGGTTAATGAGATAGGCACCATACCAAGCTACAGCCAGAAAGTATTGATCTGACATATGAAAGTGAATAATTTGATCAGGATATGTGATATAGTGTAAGGGTTGGACAGTACTAGATCCTGTCAATTCGCATGCGAATAATGTGGGAGTGTTGAGGAACCAGCTTGAATAGTATAGAAAATCATC
>JBAUFP010000050.1:0-6474 GCA_049679205.1 bacterium
AAATAGTAGGGTACTGAATCTCTTTGGATATGAAAAGTCGGAGATTTTCGGTCTGACCATTGACAAGATGCATCCAGCAGATGAGCTGTCAAGATCGGCTCAGGCATTCAAGGAAATTTCGAAGAAAGGGTTTGTCAATTTTGAAATCAACTTCAAGAAAAAGGATGGGAGTATCTTTCCAGCTGAGGTGTCTTCGAGCATGTTTGAAATTAGCGGCAGTAAAGTCATTCAGGGTGTTGTGCGTGATATCAGCGTACGCAGACAGGCCGAGCAGAACCTGCGCGAATCCGAAGAGCGCTATCGTGAACTGGTTGAAAAAGCGGGTGCTGCAATACTAATCGATGATCGAGACGGAAGATTCGTATACTGTAACAGGCGGCTTGCCGATTTATTCGGTTACTCTCTGGAAGAGATGCAAGCAAATGAAATCCGGTCAATCGTACATCCCGCTGATATCGAGCGCGTTATGAAGATGCACCAGGGACGGATTCAAGGTAAGAAAGTGCCCTCCAAGTATGAATTCATGGGGATCAAGAAGAGCGGCGAGCTTATGTACCTCGAAATCGATGCCATCGCTCTCAAAGAAGACGGTAAGGTTGTCGGCACTCGTTCGTATATCTGGGACATAACTCAACGGAAAAAGACAGAGGAGGCGGTTCGGAGTTCAGAGGAGCGCTTGAAATTGTTATTCCAATTTGCCCCGGACGGTTATTACTTGACTGATTTAAAAGGGAATTTCTCAGATGGTAACAAAGCGGCCGAGGATATAACTGGGTACAAGAAAGAAGAATTGATTGGCAAGGACTTCGCCAAGACCAAATTATTGTCGGCTGATCAATTACCTAAAGCTTTGACCCTCTTGGCAAGGAATGCAATGGGGCAGCCCACAGGACCAGACGAATTCACTTTGACCCGTAAAGATGGTAGTAAGACGATTGTCGGTATCAGAACATTTCCCGTGAGGATCGCGGGTCAGACAGTGGTTCTGGGTATTGCTCGCGATATCACGGAATATAAGCGCACACAGGATGAACTAAAGAAGAGTTATCAGAGAATGCAAAAAGTGTTGGAAGATACGATCAATGCCCTGACATCGGCTGTTGAGAAGCGCGACCCCTACACGGCCGGTCATCAGCACCGTGTCGCGATACTGGCCGACGCCATTGCCGAGAAAATGCGTCTGCCAAGTGTACAGAAAGAAGGTTTGCATGTAGCTGCGCTGGTCCATGACATAGGCAAGATCAATGTACCGGCAGGTATTCTCAACAAACCCAGCGGCTTGAGCGATGCTGAGTTTGCACTTGTGAAGGATCACGTCCTGGTGGGCTATGATATATTGAGAACGATTGAATTCCCATGGCCCGTTGCTGAGATTGTACTTCAGCATCATGAAAGGCTAGACGGTTCTGGTTATCCCAAGGGTATCAATAGTAGCGAGATGTTGCTTGAAGCAAAGATTCTCTCTGTGGCCGATGTTGTTGAATCCATGCTGGCGCACCGTCCTTACCGGCCGGCGCGGGGCATGGAAAGTGCTACAAAGGAGATTACCAAGTATAAGAAAAAACTCTATGATGTGAAAGTCGTGAATGCCTGTTTAAAAGTGTTAAAAGACAAAAACTTCAGTTTGTAGTTCTACTCAATCTTGTGTAATTCCTTATTCAGTTTTTTTTCGAGTGAATCTACTTTTGCCTCTATTCTACCTGATTTTCCCTTGCGATAATCGATTTTAATGACAATGGATATTCTTGAACACTTCTGCTTCATTTTGTTAAAGCCATGTTTTAGCACTGACATCACCTCATCCCAGGTTTCGCTTTCAATTATCGTCCCCATTGGTGTTATGACATAGGGCAGACCTGATTTGTCTACTACATCGACAACTTTGGCCACATGTTTACTAACGCTCTCTCCTTTACCTAAGGGTGTCATGGAGACCAAAGTCATAAGACTCATACCAACCTCCTACTCATCATCAGCAAACCAAAACCGTTTGCCTTTGCGAAGCCACTTTTCAACACCCATTTCTTTGATTGCTTTCAAGTTCCTGGTGCAGGACTCGCCGTGCAAGGGGGACATTGCTTTGAGTCTGTCACACTCATAACACACGAAGAACCCTTTATCCCTGCAGCATTTCCAAATCTTGCATTTGACTTCGCCCGCTTTTCTTTCCCGGCATGGTTTAGGGCACTTGAGTTTTGTCATGAAATCAATCATCTCGCGTAGTTTGTCGTAATGCTGTAGTTCTTTGGGAAACAGATGCTGTGCCGTTTGTTGGAATTTGTATTTTTCAGTTGTTTCCTTTAAGTTTTGCGCCGTATCTGCGATCTCACCGGAATATCCAGCGCAATCACCACAATAGAGTCCGCAATATGCTAATAGTTCTTTCTTGTTCTTCATGGCCAATTCTATCCAGAATATGTATTGATACAAGCACTAAATAGGGACAGGCACCTTTTTTGTCTCTTTGTCATTATTTCTTGAATAGCGCGAAGTGTATTCTGAACGGGTTAAATCTGAATCGGGGTCGTGACCAAAAAAGGTGCCTGTCCCTATTTAAGCAGAATTACCTTTACTGACTGTTCATGTTCTCCTGCCTGCATGCGGCAGAAATATATTCCGGCGCCGAGAATCCTTCCCTGGGCATCAAGTCCGTTCCACAAGACTGTTTTGCGCCCGGCAGATTGTGTGCCGGTGTTTAATGTCCTGACTTCCTGACCGAGAACATTATATATTCTCATCGTGACTTCTGTGGTTTCGGTCAAATAATATTGAAATGTGATTCCCGACCTGGTGGGGTTTGGATAGCACTGGAATGAAGTGCACATAGCTTGCTTCTGCCCAAAATCAATAAGGCGAGTTTGAGGATTGTATTTTGTTTCTTCGTATGATAACGATGCAGTATATGTTTCCAGATCAGTTCTTATCTGAATCCAGTAATAATCATTGGGTGCTGCAATATCACTCGCCGTGTTGAATGGTTGCCACTCTTCCCATTCGATAACGCCAACGTTGTCAAACCAGGTGTGACCATCACCGGTTTCAGGCCCTTCGCTCCTCAACCAGACATCAATGAAATTAGTTCCGTTGGCGGGTATGAAGTTTTTGTAGTATAATGCCCAATCGTATGTTCCGGTGATGTCGCCAGTCGTCTCTGAACCAATGGAATAGCCACTCGTCCGTGATTGGTAGAATCTGACCATCGCCTCGGCGTTCTTACCATTATCTGTTTTAATATATCCGCATAACGTGTACCCGGTAGTATCAGAATAACATGGCAAACGGTTTTCGAAGTGAGTGGCTATTGTGACATTGTCTTGTGAACGGAATTGGCATAAGGATCGTGCACCTGCATAGAAAACACTATCGTCGTAGAACTCGTCCGGGTGGTCAAGCAGCCACATGGAACAACCCTCATCCTCACAATTGCCGAACCAGACCGTTTCCCGGCCGACACGGAATTGCCAGTTTGCCCACGGATTTATTGAGAGTAATGAAGAGATATTTCCTTTCCTTCTCAACCGCAACGGGTTGGATGTCCAAAAACCATTTTCTTCGATCAACTGCAGTGAATCATCAAATATTTCTGTGGTTGATGTCAGACTGAGTGTATCTAGTATAACCTGGGCAGTCACGCTGTCGCGGTCGACGATCAGATACGTATTCATTTCTTTTGTACGCCGCACCAGATAATCGAGGACGTATAACCCGAGCTCGCCCTGAGCTCTCATCGGGATATAATCATCGATATATACAGGAACTATCTCATAATCGTAGAATCCGGTTTCGTCTATTTTCGCGTTAAGGATCATAGAAGGATACGTTTCCGGGTAGTTCAAGTCAAAAGTGAAATCACCCAGCGAGTGAGCAATGAGCTTCCCGGCATAGACTTCTAATCCTTGCAGGACATGAACATGATGACAGATAACCAGATCAGCTCCTTGGTCAATTGCATGACGCCGGTCCGCAATGTCACTTCTCGTGGGAATTAGAAGATACGGAGAATACATCTCTTCCTCATCATAGTCAGGGTAGTTGATGTCACCAAGGGTTGGTATCGGATTGTACTCATCGCCAGCGTGCATCTCCATGACGATTATGTCAGCATCATTCTGGACTGTTTGGATTTGACGGGTGATATCGAACTGGGTAAGGTTGGCAAAGCCGGGTTTGTTGAAACCGGCATTGAGGTATGGTTGATAGTTATCATACTGGCCGGTCCGGTCGCTCGAAGCGAGAAAGGCAATATTGGTGCCTTTTTTGTTACAGAAAACAGGCAGGTAGGCTTCGTAGGCATTCGCGCCGGCGCCTGAATATAGAATATTGGTTGAGTCAAGAACCGCCTGGGTTTGGCGCATCCCTTCAAGCCCGTAGTCGATTATGTGGTTATTAGCAAGCGATACGACATCGATACCTGCATAGGTCAGGCCAGCAACATTCTCTGGTGACCCCCTGAAAATGATCGGTTTTGTTGGATGTTGCGTGCCGGTGTTTGTCAATGGGCATTCGAGATTGGCCACCGTAATATCTGCAATTTCACCCAGAAATGGGAGAGTCGGCTCAAAAATCGCTTCAACACCAAGGGTTGGAATGATCCCGCCGGGTTGTTCGTAGCGGCGGGCGAGCATTATATCACCAACAAAATTCATAGTTAGCGGAAAACTGGTGGGGCCAGGGTCTACAATGACCTGGCATGTTGCCCGTCCCCACAGATTGGTGCTGTCGACTACTTCGAGTAAGACTGTATAGATGTGATCGTCTTCTACAACATAAGTATGAAATGGATTAGGCTCACTGCTCGTTGAATCATCGCCAAAATACCAGAAATAGTCATGATAATAGGAATCAGTGTCGATGACCGTGCTGAAGAATTGGATATCGACTACTTTGGTGCCGTGAGTGTTTCTGTAGATTTGGCCCATTGTATAATCAATCGTGACCTGTGGCGCCATGGGTAGGTCGGTAGTGATGTTTAACACGTCGTCAAAATATACTACACCGTCCGGGTCGTAGTCGCGGTCATTGATGAATACAATTGCGGTGATCGTTGGCAAGTAACCATAGTACGCAAGCCAGTCTTGTCCGACCGGCAATCCGTACTGGTTCCACGCACGAAGCGGAAAAGCACCCTGATACACAGTTACCCAGTATTCGATATTAAGCTCCTGTGTACCCGCGAACGAATAGAGCAGGGTATGTGCGCTATCCCTGAGGCCGAATCCCTGGATTTCGGCAAGTGTGTCCACATATGCTGCAATCTGCCAGACATCATTGGTGTCGAGTATAACCGGGATAATGCTTTCGATTTTCCAAGTATTTCCCCATATCTTAAGCGAATATGGAGAATTGTTGAGGGTATTCGTTGAGTCTAATGCCCAGGCACTGGAATCGAAATCTTCACCCGGATATGAGTACAGCTGGATCATTCCATCGTCAAAATTCTCGATAGTGTCGGCACGGAGAGGATACGGCTCCTTGTTCTGGTATAACTTGCGTGAATTGTTACTGGAATCTACTGAATGGATTGAAACCAGTATCATCAGAATGAAGGCAACTATCGATTTATGATTAAACATTTTGGGCTTCTGTTGAATTATAAAGCGCCGTGGTACTAAGTCAACAGGCGATACGGTTGCGTTCAAGAGTACCGGCCCGTTCACACTGCGTGTACCTTGTAGTTGTCTGATTTATCAGACGATTTTCTTCCGTGTCTTTCCATCAGCTGCCTTGTAGTTGTTCGATTTATCAAGCAATATCTCTTCGTATTACTGTTTCTCACAAGAACAGGCAAACCTTTAGGTTTGCGGAAAATTATCTTTCGAACAAGGGGAAGCGTAGCCGGTCGCGTTGAGAAGATTGTTTCCTTTTGTTCTCGACAGGCTCGAACAATAATGGTGTTCGACGGATTTTTAAAGGTGCCTTTAGACCGAAGAACTATTGTTTTGAGACTCGACGCTCGTTTTTGCAGTCTGCATTTGTTTGGTTTGTCAGCTGTCCTTAGAACCTGATAGAGAAGCTATTTCTGTTGAGGTGGGAATTAAATAGGCGTTTGGGCGGTCAGAACAGAATTGCGCTGACCGCCCATTGTTTTATTTCATGAGTAGCATTTTCTGAGTCGCAGTATTGTCGTCAGCTTCCATACGGCAGATGTAGACTCCATTGGCCAGATTCTTCGCTTCCCACGTGACTGAGTAGGTACCAGCCTCTTGCTGGACGTCTATCAGTGTAGCGACACACTGTCCGATGGTATTGTAGACGTGCACCGTAACGTGCGCGGTCATAGGCACTTCGTATGAGATTGTTGTAGTACTAGAGAACGGATTCGGTGCACACTGATGTAGGAAGTATCCGGTCTTGTTGACACGCTCATTGCCCTGCGGTCCGCCAGTGCCGATGATATTGATCGTGCCTTTGTCATGGAATGGTATGCGGCTCGTTAGTTCGCCAGCGACGCCGAGCTCGGTAATTTGACCGCCA
>JBAUFP010000051.1:0-4025 GCA_049679205.1 bacterium
CGGTGTTACAGGAATTCTGGAACCATAGATAAATGCTTGATTCTTGAAATGAAATTAGAAGAACTCATAGTGCTTTTCTTGGATTGCCAGACTACGGGTTCCAATCCGAGAAAGGGTAGTGTCGTAGAGATCGGTTGGGCGCGTTCCGCTTCCTCGCAGGAGTACAGGTTTGACTTGTCATCTGTGAATTCATACTTGTTGAAGCAACCAATCGGGGACGAAATTCCTGAGCGTATTCAGGCAATAACTGGTATCGGTCCGGATGAACTCGATGCCGGATATGAACCAGGTGAAGTCTGGGCAGAACTCCTTTCTACGGCTGATGAGATTGCACGGTTAAACAGTCTCCAGAGGTGCCCGGTAGTAATACATTATGCGAAATTCGAAACGCCGTTCTTGATCCATCTGCATACGAGGTATTCTCCGACACGAGGCTTTCCTTTCAAAGTGATTTGTTCACATGTCTTGGCAAAGCGTCTTTTTCCTGAATTACCCAGGAGAAGCTTAAGAGCAATAGCGGGCTATTTTGGTTATTCGCTTGGCCAAGCCAGACGGAGTAGAGAACATGTCATTGCTACTGCACGAGTTTGGCAGGAAATGCTCAGAGTATTAGAGGAGAAGCTTGGTATTACGACATTCGAGAGATTCCAGCAATGGTTGGATCAGCCCATGCTTAGTACCGGAAGGGAGAGAGTCTATCCCATGGCAGACGAGGAAAGGCAGGATCTGCCTGACAAACCCGGAGTCTACCGGATGCTTCGGTCAAACGGCGATGTCCTTTACGTGGGGAAGGCGAGTTCAATAAAAAAACGGGTGAAAAGTTACTTCAGGAAGAGTAGCCAGCATCCTGAACACATCCTGGAGATGCTTTCGCAGGCCAAGCAGCTTGATGTGACCGCAACCGGATCAATACTCGAAGCAGCGATTCTGGAATCGGATGAAATAAAGCGGCTTTCTCCGCCGTATAACGTGGCTTTAAGCAGGGGAGAGCGTGATGTATGGTTTTGTTCCAGTAATTTGCTTGAGTTCAGTTCTAAACCGGATGCTAAACATAGGATCGGTCCGCTCGTTTCCCAGGATGCAGTCGCACGGCTTGGTGCAATAAGCCATCTCGTCGAGGTCGATGACATCCCAAATGCCGGCGATGACGATTTGATGGTTGCCTTAGGTATACCTGAAACGTATATGCCTGATTATGAATGTGCTCGAGCCGGATTTGCGGCTTTGCTCGAGAAATACGCATCGCAGTTTGCGTCTGGTAAAACGGGACTCTCACTCAAGATGATTGCCAACAACCTGTGGCTCGAGCGTTTGGCTGAGAAGGAAGCTGAGAGTGAGGAGTCTGATGAGTTGGTATTGGAGCGTGAAAAAATACCGATGTGGACACCAGAAACGGTTTGCCGCTTGTTCGAGTCGAATATTGTGAGGGGTTATTACGAGCTTCGGCGGGCACGCTGGTTAGTGCTGTTGAGCGAATCTACTATTGTCTGGGAAGAAGCGGGTAACAAGAAAGCAAAGCGGTATTTGATCCTGCTGGAAAAAGGACAGGTGTTATATCACAGGATGATCAATACAGAAGAAACGCCCGTACCGCCGGGTCATGTGAGGAGTTTCAGCGATAGGCAGCGTTCCTTTGACCTCATGACTGCGGATCGACTGCGCGTTATCACTACTGAAATCAGGAAAGCAGTGTCAAGCAATAAGTGGATCAGGCTGCGCCTCAGCCCGACAAATGTTCTGGACAACCATGCGTTACTCAAGTTATTTAAATGGGTATGATAAAGATATTATTCATTGCCGATACACACCTTGGATTTGATTACCCTTTCAAACCGCGCGTACAGCGCCGTAGACGCGGTCCTGATTTCTTCCGTAATTTTGAGCTGGCCCTCCAACCAGCATATAGGGGAGAGGTCGATCTGGTCGTGCATGGAGGGGATATTCTCTACCGGAGCAAAGTGCCGGCGAGATTAGTGGATATGGCATTTGAACCTTTGAAACGGGTCGCGAATACCGACGTGCCTGTATATGTGGTGCCGGGTAATCACGAGCGTTCGAGTATTCCGTATCATATTCTCGCCTCGCACCCAAATATTTCTGTTTTTGACCAGCCAACGTGTTTTCTTCAGGAGATCAAGGGTACAACGATTTCATTTGCGGGTTTTCCATTTCTGCGGCATGGTATTAGAAAGAAATTCTCCGAAATGATTGAACGTACTGGCTTGCGTAAGACACGAGCAGATTTTCATGTTCTTTGCATGCATCAGAGCGTGGACGGCGCGACCATGGGACCCAAGAATTTCATGTTCCGGGGGGGCGATGACGTGATTGACATACATGATATTCCGTCAGGATTCGCGGCCGTTCTTACCGGCCACATGCACCGGCATCAAGTACTTCAGAGAGATTTGAAAGGTAAATCGCCTGCAACGCCAGTTCTCTATGCCGGTTCTATTGAGAGAACATCATTCGCGGAGAAAGACGAGATAAAGGGTTATATGATAATTGATGTAGAAGACAATACGAAAGTGCACTGGCATTTTCATGAACTACCTACAAGACCCATGATTTCGTTTGAGATAGACGTTACAGGTATGCCGGGGCGTTCTTTTGCCTGTTGGCTGAATGAGAAGATAAAAGCAATCCCTGTTGACAGTATTGTGAAAATCAAGATTCACGGGAAATTGAATGATGAGATATTACAGATGATTAGGGCAGAATCGCTACGCTCACTAGTGCCGGAAACAATGAACTTTAATATTACACTCGTTGATTACCAAAGATTTGTAAAAAAACCGTCTGTACCACAACACTAGATTAGTGACTTCGGACCTATCGAGATTTATGACGCAAGCAATAGAGAAAAGGCAAGCTTAGCTGCTTTACCTAATGTCGATCTCTTTAGTTCTATTTAACCTGGTTTCGGTGGTTCCTCGGTTTGTTTGTCTTTGTGAAGAACGGGGGGACTCCATATTTCTACATTGATAGCGGTGATTTTTGAACGCAAATCATCTACTATTGCAACCCATTTTGTGTTTTGAAGAAACGCAGCCCAATCCTTGAATTGTTGCCACCATATAGTCCATTGCACGGCAGGTGATCCCCAAACATTTCTGGAGGCAAAGGCAATTGCACATCCGGGGTCTTCGAAAATCTCGCGGATCGTCTGATTTGCCAGTCTGCCGTAATCAAGCCATTTCGTCGAGGGTAGCAGATTCCCGGTTAGGTTGACTTCAGTGACGCCTTTGGACTTTGGTTTTCCAGGTAGCGCAACTAGTGGGTCTAACTTCCAAAGTTCGTAGTTTAGGTCCTTGCCATGGTCGGTTTGTATGCTGGAGATGATGGTTACCCAAGTATCATTTGTGGTAAAGTTTTGCCAGTTATCCAATGTCTCCCACCACAAGGTCCACTTAATATATGGTGACTTTACTATATTACGTGAAACAAATGTACGCTTGCAGCCGGGTATTTCATCGATGATTTTGATGGTACCCTTTTCCCATTTTTCAAATGAGTTCCAGTTAGCATTCGGCTTGATATCGAATGTCATATTGACCTCAATGAGTTCATGATATTCCTTGGCTAGTTTTGTATCATCATTCATTTTATCCTCCTCTTTCTAAGAATATACCAATCTTATTATATACCTATACGGTACTACTACCATTATGATCATGTTTATGTGTTTCACCTCCAATCTCCGATTAACACAAACGGTGCCCAGTAATAAGGATGAGAATATTGTTCATGGCTGAGCATGCTGATTTGGGCTTGACGCAAAGCTTCTGCTTTGTCTACGTTCTTGCTCACCAGATTGCGGTAAAAGTCTTGCATCAAGAGTGCGGTGGAACGATCGGCGATCTCCCAGAGGCTTGCCACTGTACTGGGTACACCAGCCACCTTGAAGGCGTTCGAAAGAGTCACCAGTTCCATACCCGCCGCTTCAGGGTTTTCTTCAACAGCTGTTTCACACGCCGAGAGCGTGACGAGCGATGTTTTATTAAAGTGCCCGGACAGGCCTAAGA
>JBAUFP010000052.1:0-2694 GCA_049679205.1 bacterium
CTTCATATGCTCTGGTCGCTTTCGGGGTCGATGCCGAAGAGCTGGAAGCATCTTTTAAGTATATGGTAATGGGTGAGGTCGGGGGGCTGACATTTCTTTTAGCAATTGCGCTACTATATGCGAAGACCTCCACGCTGAATCTGGCGGATATCTCAAACTCGTTACAGATAATCGGCCAGACACCGTTTTTCTGGATGGTGCTTGGTATGTTGCTCTTTGCTTTTTCGATAAAAGCCGCGTTTGTGCCTTTCCATTCATGGCTGCCCGATGCACATCCTGCAGCACCGGCTCCGATATCGAGTCTTCTTTCTGGGATATTTATCAAAGTGCTTGGTATGTACACGATGGCACGATTGGTGTTCAATGTCTTTGGTTTGAGCCGTGCGAACGCTCCAGCCTTTTTTAATGTCCTTGTTGGCATAGGCTTGCTCTCTATTGCCTTTGCCGGGGTTACTGCTTTGAGTCAGAAAGATTACAAGCGCCTTTTGGGATACTCTAGTGTCTCACAAGTTGGCTACATCATGTTGGGTTTGGGTATTGGCAACTATTACGGCGTCGCGGGCGCGATCTTCTATATACTCGCGCACGCGCTTGCTAAGGGGCTATTGTTTTTGACTTCGGGGTCGGTTGTTCACGCTACAGGCACCAGAGACATTAGCAAACTTGCCGGTTTGGGTGAAAAAATGTCGACCACGGCTTGGAGTTTTCGCTTTGGCAGCATGTCGCTTATTGGTCTACCGCCACTAGTTGGTTTCTTTGCGAAGTATTATATTATATGGGGTGCCTTGAAGGCGGGATTATTATGGCTGGCGATTGTTGCCATTGGGTTGAGTGTTCTAACACTGAGCTATTTGTTGAAAATTGAAAATAATGTCTTCATGAAAAAAGGTAAGATACAAGCAAGTAAGGCACCCTTTACGATGCGCATCGCGATGGTCTTTTTAGTCGTCTTGATCGTGTTGTTCGGGATCGGTTTTCAACAGATCATTGATTTTCTCGTTGGCCCCGCTGCAAATGCTCTACTCAGAGGCGTCGAATATGCGAGTCTGGTTTTTGGTTCCGTTGCTGTTGACTTTTAAGGAGGCCGAATGAGATATATCATCTATTTCATAATTGCGTTCTGTTTTTGGCTTCTTCTAACATTGAGTGTTAAACTTGATCACTTGATTGCCGGTGCGGTCGTTGTGCTGATCGGTACGATTATCTTCGGCGGTTATTTCACCAATAGGCCCATCAAGTTTCTGCAGCTTCACAGGCTCTTCTGGCTTGTCATATACATGCCTGTTTTTCTCTGGTATATGGTAAAGGCAAATATTGATGTTGCTTACCGCGTACTGCATCCGGAAAGGCCGATCAAGCCCGGCATTGTGAAGATAAAGACCATTTTGAAGACTGATATCGCGAAAGTATTTTTGGCCAATTCGATTACCCTAACCCCGGGAACCATGACCTGTGAAATTGATGGTGATTACCTGTACATCCATTGGATCTGGATTCAATCGCCTGATCTGGCCGAGGCCTCGAAGATCATCGCTTCACGTTTTGAAGTATTTCTAAGGAGGATATTCGAATGAGCGTGTTAGTCAGTATCCTAGCAATTGGTGGGTTTCTATGTCTATTTAGGATCTATCAGGGTCCGTCAATCTCGGATCGGGCAGTTGGTGTCGACATCATGGGTATTCTTTTTGTGGGAATCACCGGACTCAGTGCCTTGTTTTATGATTTGCCTTACTTGATCGACTTGGCGATTTCCTTAGCGCTTTTCAGTTTCATCGGTACGATTGCACTTGCCAAGTATCTTGAAAAAAGGAGCCTCGATGATTAATACTATTGGATGGATCGTCATATGGAGTGGGGTTTTGTTTGACCTGCTGGGTGCAATAGGTCTCTTACGTTTCCCCGATGTCTATAATCGCCTTCAAGCTTCAACGAAATGCGTAACCCTTGGTACACTTGGCATCATGATTGGCATATTTCTCATTAAGGGATTTACTCCAATGGGCATAAAAGCACTCATCTGTGGCGGTGTGCTGCTTCTCACAAGTCCGGTTGCCGCGCATGCCTTGATGAAGGGGTCATTGCACTTTGGTACAAAGATGTGGAAGGGTACGATTCTTGATCACTATGGTACTGATAAACTCGGCGGCGAGCAGATCGAACAGGGGGAAAAGTAAATGCGCAAACCTAAGTTGAGAGAACTCGGGGAGGCAATAAGGGCGATATTCCTGGGTCCGTATACATCTAAGTTTCCATTCAAACCTTCGCCAGCAGCTCCGACATTCCGGGGTAAGATCGAATTCAATTTTGACAAGTGTATTCTGTGTGGAGCATGTGTTGAAGTATGTCCGGCAAATGCGCGCGCGCAGAAAGATGACTCTACCAAGGGCATCCGGCGTGAAATGTATTATCCCGAGAAGTGCATTTATTGCGGTCAATGTGTAGCATACTGCACAACCAAAGACGGCATAAAACATACGCAGGAATACGATCTAGCCGAGATAACGCGGGATGGCTATGAGGAGGGAATCGAGAAAGAACTGGTTTTCTGCGAACGCTGCGGCGAAGTCATCACCACCCGGGCGCATTTATTGTGGATCGCTAAAAGGGTTGGTGAATTAGCATATGCGAATCCGAATCTCTTCCTGGTGCTATCGCAGGAATACGGTGAGGAATCGATCCCGAAGAGTGCCGATG
>JBAUFP010000053.1:0-2433 GCA_049679205.1 bacterium
GGCCTGGCCACTGTTTTGAAGGTCACGGATCCCGGACTAAGCGGCTGGTCGCTCATTATCGCAGCCAGTCTATTCCCGCTGTTCGTGGGTCAGAGCATTAAGGCTTTGCGGTTGAAGTAAATGAAATCGTTACAAAAAGACCGCCGTAATATAGTTCAAAACTGCATCAGAAGTTAACATAACCAACCTGCTTACTTCTGTTAACTTTTGCGACAAATTCTGCCAAATTGGCGAGCGAAAAATGTGAAAAATGCTATGCCTGTCCCCGCATACGCTTGTTTGGACCCTCAGCAGAGGGCTTTTGACATTCTGCTTTTATCCCTACCAGTCATCCTGCATCTCATAGAGGCCTGATAACCTCTCAATAGGTCCCCAGATAAATTCTCCTTTTTTGTTAATAATTCCCCCTTCTGCCTTCTTGATATGCACGATAGCGAAACCATCATGGAATCGAGATGCCCAGCCGTATTTAGGTTTGATAATAATGTTACCCTTATTATCTATATAGCCCGTTGCTTTGTTGATCTTAATTGCAGCAAATCCTTCTGAGAAGCAAGGATCAGTGCCCCAGGCATCAAAATCAAAATAGGGCGGAATCACACAATTACCTTTGGTATCTATGTATCCGAGTTTGTTGTTCTGTACGACCGCTGCCAACTCCTCTGAAAATTCGTACGCCATGTCCCACTTCGGATCAATTACAATGTCACCGCTTCCGTCTATATAGCCATACTTGCCATCTATTTGCACCGCCGCAAAGCCTTCAGAGAAATTCCCCGGCATCCAGTTGCCTTTTTCAAACTTGGGCATGATTACGAATTCACCAGTTGTGTCGATGTAACCCAATTTGCCTTTTAGAACAACAGCAGCAAGACCTTCACGGAAATTGCCAGCATCGTCAAAGCGCGGGTTGATGGCTATCTTGCCATTACGATCGATGTATCCGTGCTTCCCATCAATGTTGATTGCTGCTAGACCTTGGTGGAAGTTACGAGCTCTGCC
Organism: bacterium; assembly: GCA_049679205.1. Classification (GTDB taxonomy): domain Bacteria; phylum Hydrothermota; class Tepidihabitantia; order SM23-42; family SM23-42; genus SM23-42. Next base: position 1,003 of record JBAUFP010000053.1, read on the forward strand.
ATAAGGTATCCTGAGGACAATTTGACCAGTTTTGTCAATGTAGTACGTTCCTTTCTCTGCTTTTTCCCAGATTGCTGCGAGGCCTTCGGAAAAGTCGTGAGCTAATCCCCTGTGCCACTTAATAACTAATTTCCCTTTAGTGTTAATGTAACCGTTATAAGGACTATTGTGCCCGCTCACTAGAACCAGCCCATCCGAGAATCGTGGGATTGTTGGGTAGTAGATTTTAGCAACAACTTCGTCATTTTTTTTGATAATATGTGATAAATTCATGCTAGTCATTACAGATGCCACTCCTGATTCGTGTTTGCCGCAATGAGCGTATTTCGGTTCAATCACAAAGTCACCGTAGTGATTGATATAGCCCTCTCCGTTTTCCGTCCTTACTGCCGCGAGCCCTTCGGAAAAACTCCCTGCTCGTTGGAATTGTGGTTTGATAACATATCGACTTGTTTTATCTATATATCCCGATAGTGCCTTGCTCAGTTCATTTCCCTCGCTTATGGTTACTGATGCAAGACCTTCAGAAAAGTCACGAGCCCAAAAGAATTTCGGTTCTATAACAAACTTACCAGTTTTGTCGATATAACCCCAGTGTCCATGGAAACCGGGTTTCTTTTTTTTCTCTTCACCACCAACACACACTGCAGCGAGTCCTTCTGCAAAATTATGAGCATATTTGAATTGAGGTTCGATCACGATGGCGCCAGTTGTGTCAACAAAACCCCATTCGCCATTTGAGTGGAAACCATGTTCGGTTTTTTCACCGCCTACCATGACAGCAACGAGTCCTTGAGCAAAGCCTGGGCGACCAATCCCCGTAAATACGGCGTTGACTCTGTATTGACCTTTTCTGTCGATTATGCCGTATAGACCTCCGCTGTAATACCCACGTTCCGTTTTTGTGCCATTGACCATTACTATAGCAAAGCCATCATGGAAAGCATATACTTGATCGAATTGAGCACCAATAATAACATGGCCTGTCGTATCGATAAAACCCCATCTTTCATTCAACTTTATTGCAGCGAGTCCTTCTGAGAAACGATGTGCGGATTGAAACAGTGGCTCTATGACTGGGGTTCCTGATTTGTCAACGTATCCCCATTTGTCAGCGATTTCCACTGCAGCAAAGCCATTAGAAAATCTGCGAGCATTATCAAATTCAGGCTGAATCGTTATTGCCCCTTTGCTGTCGATGTATCCAAACTTTTCATTGATTTTGACGGCGGCCAATCCTTCAGAGAAGCTATCTGCGTAAGCAAACTGAAGCTTAACTACTATATCACCTCTTAGGTTGATATATCCCCACTTGCCGTCCATCTCGACAGGAATGAGCTGATCGGGTTCTGACCTTTGCTGGGCACAGCTGACAAGAAGGATGGCTGTTGTGAGGGCTAAACACAATAGATCTTCATTCTTCATATTCTA
>JBAUFP010000054.1:0-20017 GCA_049679205.1 bacterium
ATTTCCGGTGTTTATCCCCGGGATTATTTTGGCAATCTCATCGAGACCCTACCCTTGATGCAAAAAGTGAATAATTACAAGAATATCGCCATTGTTGTCATTCTCGCCTCGGCCGACTACCCGATCGACTGGATACGTTACCCCCAGACACGGTATGGGGTCAAGGTTGGCGCCGGGCTAACCGCGGTCATGGCGCCGCAATACTATCCGTTTGTGCAAACTGGCCAGGTTTCAGGATTGATGTCAGGCATGAAAGGAGCGGCCGAGTATGAAACTTTGGTTCTGGAACACGGATATGCGCGTACCCTGGGTACTGCCGAGACCGGCATGAATTCCCAGTCAATGATCCACATCCTCATCATGGCTTTCATTATCCTCGGCAATGTGGGCTATTTCTTCTCCCGCCGCGGAAAAAGGAAAGGTAAGCATGAGTAAGATACTATTTCATCAATGTAATCAGTATCTTATCACTGTAATCGATGGAGATATCCATGAGTAGCGATCCCTGGATCTGGATAGGCGCCGTCTTGACGCTGATGATATTCTCATTCCTGTACAAAGATAACCCGTTCTACAAGTTTGGCGAGCATCTTTTTGTCGGTATCGCTAATGGTTATTATATTGTTTACTATTGGCAGAATGCATTGAAACCAAATCTTTTTGAGCCATTAAGCGCCGGGCAGTTTATTTACATCGTTCCACTGCTTCTGGGTCTCATGTACTTCACCCGGTTTATACCGCGTATATCGTGGGTCGTAAGGATTCCTATCGGGTTCACAATTGGCTGGGGCGCAGGGCTCTCCATACCCGCCTACTTCCAGGCTGACATTCTCCGGCAGCTCGAGGGAACAGTAGTCACACCCGCGACTTTTTCAAACCCCGCGAACGGTATCTGGGCAGTCATCATTCTCATTGGTGTTGTCTGCACCCTGATCTACTTCTTCTTCTCACGTGAGCATAAAGGCTTGCTGGGTAGTGCTTCCCGGCTCGGTATCATTTTCATCATGATCGGGTTCGGTGCCTCGTTCGGCTACACGGTGATGGCGAGGGTCAGTCTCCTTATCGGCAGAATACAGTTTCTGCTCGGTCCATGGCTGGGTCTCATAGATTAATAACCCACGCGCCGGACACGCTGCATAGCAGCGATTTCCAATCTTATCTTTAGGAGTACTAGATGAAACTACTCAAATTTGATTCATACCTGGTCGTCCGTTTAGAAAAAGACGAAGACATTATCACCGCCTTGACCCAAGCATTACGGAGTGCACACATCAAGGGCGGATTTTTCTATGGATTGGGCGTCGGGAAGGCTCTCGAGTTAGGATATTTTGACGCCCATAAACAGGCCTACATAAAAAAAGAATTCCCGGATGAGTATGAATTCACTAGTTTCCTTGGCAACGTCTCAATGGTCGATGACGAAATAACTATCCATTGCCATGTTACCATTACTGACGCTCAATTCAATGCTTACGGCGGTCACCTTTTCCACGGCACGGTCTTCGCAACACTTGAAGTAATCGTCTTTCCTTTCACCGAACCGCTTACTCGCAAAAAAGATCGAGCCACCGGTTTGAACCTACTGGAGCTATTAAAAGAATATGAAGCGTAATAATCTCAAAAGGAGTCCTTATGCTTGAGTACAAGTCACCCCAAATCAGCAAGAAAGCAGACGGGATCATCAAGCGCGACAACAAAGTAATGTTCGGCGCTCACACAAGGACGGGTGAAATCCCGCTGGTGGTCGAGCATGCAAAAGGCGCTAAGGTGACCGATATCGACGGCAAAACATATCTTGATTTCGGTGCGGGGTTCGCGGTCGTTGGCACAGGGCACTGCCATCCCGAGGTCATCAGTGCGGTCAACGAGCAAATCCAGAAATTGATCCACATATCAGGCAGTGATTTTTACTACATACCACAGATCGAGCTTGCTGAAAAACTGGTACAGATCACGCCCGGGGATTTTGAAAAACGTGTGTATTTCGGCAGTTCGGGCGCCGAGGCGGTTGAGGCTTCGCTTAAGATCGCCCGTTATTATACACGCCGTCCGAGAATGATAAGCTTCCTCGGCGCGTTTCACGGCCGGACATTTGCCGGCATGACCATGTCGGGAAGCAAGAAGGTACAGCGAGCGCGTTTTTCAGGTCTGATACCCGAGGTCTATCATGTTCCCTACCCGTACTGCTACCGGTGTGTGTTCAAGCAAACCTATCCAGAATGCATTACACAGGATTATAAGGACGTGCCATTGATCCATTGTCTGTCCTATCTGACCGATGTGATTTTCGAGAAGCTAATCGATCCTGAAGACGTAAGCCTGATCATGGTCGAGCCAATCCAGGGTGAAGGCGGCTACATAGTACCGCCACCGGAATTTCTTCCCCTCTTGCGGAGATTGGCCGACGAGCATGGAATCGTACTTATTTTCGACGAAATTCAAAGCGGTCTAGGTAGAACGGGTCGCTGGTTTGCTTGTGACCATGTCGATGTCGCACCCGATATTACTCTTACGGCTAAAGCCATTGCCTCAGGCTTTCCGATGAGTGCGACAATCGGGAAGGCAGCACTCATGGACCCTGCGGTCGATTCAAAAGCATGGGTGCCAGGATGCCATGGCTCCACTTTCGGGGGTAATCCGGTAATAAGTGCTGCTGCTTTAGCTTCGCTCCGCATCATTGAGAATGAACTAATAGAAAATGCCGCAAATATCGGCGATTTTCTCAAAGAACAGCTGGTCGAGATGATGTCCCGGCATAGTATTATCGGTGAGGTAAGAGGCCAGGGACTGATGCTGGGTGTTGAACTGGTGCAGGACAAGGAAACCAGAAAATTCTTCCCGCATCAGGTCACACATGACGGCAAGAACATAAAAGAAGTAATAACCGGAGAATGCTTTAAGCGGGGACTCATTCTCTACGGAGCCGGTATCAGCTCGTTACGCATGTCGCCACCGCTCATGATAACAAAGGATGATGCCCAGACCGCGCTCGGGATCATTGATGAAGTCATATCCGCAGTTGAGGGGCAGCTGTCATGATCAACCCAACCATATTCAGAGAATATGACATTCGCGGACTCGCGGATTCTGATCTGAACGACGAAAACGTCATGCTCTTTGCACGCGGCGTTGGTACTTACTATCGCAAGCACGGTCAGAAAGAGTTGTTCGTGGGACGTGACATGCGTATTTCTTCACCCCGCATTGCAGAGATCCTGACCAAAGGTTTGAACGAAACAGGATGTGATGTCATTGACATCGGCATGGTACCCACGCCGGTGTTATACTTTGCGCTGTTTCACTACAACATCGCCAACGGCATTATGATAACCGCCAGTCACAACCCCAAGGAATTCAACGGCTTCAAGGTTGCCCTAGACAAGGCCACGATATACGGCCAGGAGATCCAAAACTTGAGAAGGCTCATCCAAGGGGGCGAATTCATGTCTGGACATGGCACTGCCGAGAGTAAAGACATTTTCTCTGATTACATAAATCACCTGACCCAATCACTTAAGATACAGAAAGGACTAAAGGTTGCAGTCGATACCGGCAATGGCACATGTGGTCCAGTTTTTGAAAGAATACTGAAGAAGCTACGAATAGAATACCTCATGCTCTATAAAGAGCCAGATGGGAATTTTCCAAATCATCTACCCGACCCTGTAGTACCCGAGCATATCACGGAGTTAATCAAAACGGTCGAGAACAACGGTTTCGCATGCGGCATAGGCTTTGACGGTGATGGTGATCGTATCGGGGCCCTTGATGAAAACGGAAAGATCATCTGGGGCGACGTACTCCTGGCAATATACGCCGAGGAATTGCTCGCCCGGATGCCGGGGGCGAAAATCATCTTTGAGGTCAAATGCTCTAAAGGGCTGATCGAGAGAATCCAGGAACTGGGCGGCATACCTTTGATGTACAAAACAGGTCATTCATTAATTAAGGCAAAAATGAAGATGGAAAATGCGCCGCTAGCCGGCGAAATGTCCGGGCATATCTTCTTTGCTGATCGCTACTACGGATATGACGACGCCATCTATGCTGCCTTGAGATTGCTCGAGATACTAAGCCACGGCGAAGAGTTATCGCACCTTGCATCACGAGTTCCGAAATATTACTCGACGCCAGAAATACGCATCGAAACAACCGACGAAGCAAAATTCAAAATCGTTGAAGACTTGAAGTCATCTTTTAAAAAATCATACCGGGTCATCGATATTGACGGTGTGCGCGTTGATTTTGATGATGGTTGGGGGCTCGTAAGACCGTCCAATACCCAGCCCGTTCTCGTGCTAAGATTCGAAGCACGAACTGAGCAAAGACTCGAAGAAATCCGGAACCTATTTTTCGACAAATTAGCAGAGCAAAAGAAACTATCTGGTCCAGCAATATAAGTGTTATTAAGATCGACAATATCCGAGTGGAGTACTTAAAGGAGCAAGGATGATCTTTTTACTATGCGCAACACTATTGATTACCCAAACCAACGAGACGCTGTTGCCCAAATGGATGACACCGGAAGAAAGCCTCAGGGTTCATGAAATCGGCCGCGGCCATAAGATCACCGCACCACCTGGCGGATGGGTTGAGACACCCGCTGAATTCGAGCAATTACGCGGCGTTTTTGTGACATGGATCTATGGTTCGTACAATAGCATATTCAGGGAGATCGTACGCGAAGCCGGAGAAGTTTCCAAGGTCTATATTATTGTTGGCAGCACCAGCGAACAAAGCAATATCACCAGCTACCTACAGACGAGTGGCATTCCCCTAGATTCGGTTGTCTTCTATGTGTGGCCGCGAAATTCGGTATGGGTACGCGACTACGGACCATGGTTCATGCGCAAACATGATAATTCAGAAGGCATTGTCGATTTCATCTATAATCGTCCCCGGCCGCTCGATGATACCATTCCCTGGCGCATCGGACAATCATGGGGAATAAGCGTATATGGCTCACCCCTTGAGCATGCCGGTGGTAACTTCATGGTCGATGGACTGGGAACCGGCTTTGCCAGCACATTGATACATGAAGAGAACCCCCAGTTTAGTGCCGCTCAAATCGAATCCCTGATGCTCGCCTACAGCGGCCTTGAACAATTCATTGTCTTGCCCAGAATCAATATCGAATATACTGGGCATATCGACCTTTGGACCAAGATACTCAATGACACGCTGGTCATGGTTGGTGAATACGCACCGGGACACCCAAACTACACAACATTAAATGAAAATGCGGATTCGATCAGTCGCTGCAAGAACCGTGAAGGATTTCCTTATCGGATTGTGCGCATTCCAATGCCCTGGTCTACATCCAGTGCGCCCCCTTCCTATCTCAATTCATTCATGGTCAATAACAAGGTCCTCGTGCCAATCTACAATCTAACCGAAGATAGCGCGGCCCTCGACATATATCAGCAAGCATTACCCGATTACGAGATCATTGGGATAGACTGTTCCGCAATGTCCGGTTCAGGGGGCGCAATACATTGCATCACCATGCAGGCGCTAAGCGCACAATACATCCATGTGCAACACTATCCGATGACTAATACCGCGGACACGCTGAATGCATATCGGATCCGTACACGGATAGCGACATCGAGCAATCTGATTTCCGATTCAACACTGATCTCCTATAAAATCAATTCTGGCTCATACAATACCGTTATGCTGGCACCGGTCGTTGACACACCAGGCGTATATGCTGGCTACGTACCCGCTCAATCTCTCGGCGATACTGTCTATTATTACATATCGACCCTGAACAGCGAAGGGGTTAGAAGAACTTCACCCCGGTACGTACCGCCTCAGGTCTACTCATTTCTCATCGGATTCGATCTCACACCTCCCCAAATCGTCCATACACCTCTTGGTAATCAGTCGATCAACAGCTGGCCCGTCTACGCATCAGCCGTCGTGACTGACGAATCCGGTATCGACTCGGTCATCCTCGAATACAGTTTGAACGGCATGACCCAGACCCCGATATGGATGCCGAACATTAGTGGCAACACCTACGGTGTCACTTTCAGTGGCACCGTGAATATTGGCGACACCGTAGCATACAGAATAAAGGCGGTCGATGCATCGCCCAATCATAATATTTCGTATTCGCCCGCATCAGGCTATCATCAGTTCGCTATCATCGAGAGAATACCGATTGGCATCTGGGAACCAGACCCGACCCCGATCACAAGCGGACCCCTTATCGCCTATCTGGATAGCGTCGGTGTTACATACGAGCATTCAACAACGTTCCCGGATTTTGACGCTTACGAATGCATGTTCATTTTCCTCGGCGTTTATTCCAGCAACTATCAACTCGCAACGGCGCAGGCGAATGCTCTGGTGAGCTACTTACAGTCGGGAGCTAATTGCTACATGGAAGGAGCTGACGCGTGGTGCTATGACTCGGCCGGAAGCATCTATCGAAGTTATTTCGGTATTGCTGAGGTGGGTGACGGGGGCACGATATCCGGCCCTATCGATGGTATAACCGGCACCTTTACCCAAGGCATGTCCTTTGTTTATGCTGGCGAAAATAACTACATCGACCGTATCAGTCCCATTTCCCCAGCCTATGAGGTATTCACAAATGGCGGTTTCAACAGGACTGTTGCTTATGACGCTACAACATATAAGACTATCGGTTCTTCCTTTGAATTAGGCGGTCTGGTCGATGGCGTGCTGCCGAGCACAACCGACTATCTCATCGAAAGGATTCTTACATTTTTGGGAATCATAACCGGCGTCCAGGAGTATAAAGAACCCGTTGCCCGACATTCCAGGATCACCGCCAGCCCGAATCCTGCCCGCGATCATTTCCGACTTTCGACCATTTTGCACGGAGAAACACATTTACGGATCGAGTTCTACAACGTGCTCGGCCAACGAGTGAGATGTTTGATCGATCGTCTATTAGATGCCGGAGAACATGAGTTGACGTGGAATTTTCGCGATGAAAAGAACCGCGAATTAGCACCGGGTACTTATTTCTACCGGGTAATGATAGGCGATGAGATATTTACCGGGAAGATACTGCGGATAGAATAGTTAACTCGGCAATCGGACTAGAACGGAAGCGGTAGTCCGGTAATTGATTTTATACTCTCCTGCGTTTTTTCGAGAATTTTCCTGCGCGCATCGCTAAATGCAGCGACGATCAGGTCTTCGAGCATTGCCACATCCTTATCCTCAAGAACCTGCGGTTCGATCTTGACGGCGTGCACGTTCTGTTCCCCATCCATATGGACTCTTACCATGCCGCCACCAGCACTACCTTCGACCCTGATGGCGCGTAGCTGTTCCATCAGCTTTGCCTGCAACTTCTGCGCCTCTTTCATATAATTTTTCATCGCACCTCTTCTCCATCAAAAAGTACCCGGATCGTATCTTCAAGGCTATTCTCTTTTTTAACATTTTCGACGACCTCCACGCGCAGGCTGAGCTCGTGATTTAGTACCTTCTTGAGCACGGTCTCGAGTATCTCCCTACTCTGCAGCAACTGTTTCTGAGTGAATTCGTTCTCCGCGATTATTGAAACATCTTTTCCCACAACCTGCACCACTGACTGGTGCACGAGTGCGGCCAGTTTTGGACTACGGACCTGCAATGCTTTAAAGACCTCTTGTTTGAAATCGTTGCAGTTCGTATTGTTATCCTGCGTCGCTGTTGTTGTGGCGCTTCTGATGAGCTGACACAGGAGCAGTTCAACAGCAACCCGGGCGTTCATGGACCTCTTGATCAGCTCTTCTGACTTTAAAAGAACGTCGAGCATGCCCATTATTTTCTCTCGATCCAGATCCATCGATCTTATCTTTCCTATCTCTTCATCACTCAAGTCGAGTAGTTCATTCGGTAATTGACTATGCACCAGCAACGCAGCCCGCAAGTAGTCAACCAGTCCGCGGTACATCTCAAGTGGATCCGCACCGTCTTCGATTCCCTGATTCAAAGCACACAAGACATCTGCATATTTCTGCTTTGTGATATGCTGAACAAGTCCATGGTAGAAATCACTACTTAGAAATCCAATCAACTTGAAAACGTCTTCTTCGGTTATCTTACCCTCAATGAACGACGCCAGTTGCTCCAGAATACTCTCTCCATCACGCACACTACCGTCGGCTCTGATCGCAATATAGTGTCGTGCCTTGTCAGTGATGGCCAAATTTTCTTTCTCGGCGATCAATTGCAGCCGCGCACTGATTTCCTTGACCGAAAGACGTTTGAAAACAAACCGTTCACACCGTGAGAGTATTGTCTGTGGCACCTTGATCGGATCCGTGGTGGCGAAAATGAAAACTACTGAGGGAGGCGGCTCCTCGAGCGTCTTCAGTAATGCATTAAAAGCTTCCTGGGTAAGCATATGCACTTCGTCTATGATATAGATCTTCCGGAGGCTATGAAGCGGGGAGTACTGTACGGCTTCGCGGAGATTCCTTATCTCTTCGATACGCCGGTTTGAGGCGCCGTCAATCTCCACAACATCAATGCTACGGCTCAACGCGATCTCCCGGCATGACGGGCACTTCTGGCAAGGATGAACCGTCGGCCCTTCAATACAATTCAGACTCTTGGCAAAAATCCTTGCCGTAGTTGTCTTGCCAACGCCGCGGGGCCCGGTAAACAAGAAAGCGTGACCAATACGGCCGCTCTTGATCGCACCCTTTAAGGAGAGCGCTACGTGGCTCTGTCCGGTCAATTCGTCAAAATCCTGAGGACGGTATTTCAGCGAAATCACACGATGATTCACACAACCTCACAGAGTTCGGAAAAAGACAAATAACAAGGACCAAATAACAAATAAATCACAAATCCCAATGACCAAAACTGTTTGGTGGTTGGAGAATTATGTATTGGAATTTGTTTGATATTTGTGATTTGAATTTTGGAATTTATATTTAGCAAATTCAATTTCTTCTCCTCATTTCTCAAGTTTTGGATACACTTGTCTTAAGAGGTTGTGTTTTTCCGGTCGTGCAACCCACTTCGCCAACAACATCCAGGAACAGCAAGGCGAAGAACTCGGATCAGGTGATCTTGTGACTAGCCCTTTCTACTTACCGCTGCTTCCTTCCGGACCTGACGGGGTTCACAGACGGTACTATCGCAAGACCCAATCGTCAACGCACTTCAATTCCCTGCTGTTGCCCCTAAAAGTCGTGGCTCTAGTGAAGTGTTCAACCCCGCATAAGCGGATTTCGGGTCATCCTGATTTGCATCGGGCTTCAGGGCACCGCTAGCTCCCCGTCTAGCACGACCGGGTTTATCTCACAAAATCGCTTTTCACGAAAAGAAATTCTGTCGGTTTGATCCCGCAAGTACCGATGCCCCTTCTCACCAGATCAGTCTGATAATGTTCTATGCTCTTCACTCCGATCTCGGCAAGCCGTTCGAATTCCGGCGTTCTCATGTTCATGATCAATTCTTCCTCTTCGGGCAAGTCACTGATCTTCATGACATAACGTTTTGCGATTTCGGGATTCCGGGCAAGATAACTCAAAGCGGCTTCAACCGCCGTCTTGACTCTGATCGCCGCCAATTTATTCTCATCCGCGACATAGTTCTTGCGCATCACCACTGCGCCATAAGGTATATTGGGTATAATATATGTCGATAACAAGCCCTCAGCCAGGGCTGTATTACCCAGGTAGAGCATGTAGGCACGATGCGGATCTAGCAGAAACAATGCGTCAACATCATTTTCCTCAAACGCTGTGATAACCTCCTCGGGCTGCAGTGGTACATATTCAACATTCCGCAGATTAATATCCTCGGTCATCTTAACCATCATTAGATTCACAAGGTATTCGTCGCGTAACATGTATCCGACACGTTTCCCGCTCAAATCCCTAAGGCGCGTAATCCTGGATTTGGGGGGCACGATGAATGCATCTATTGATCTCCCCGACTTGATCTCCATAGAGCAAAACGCTTTCAACGTATCGCCATTCATGCTCGGCGATATGAGAAGCCAGTACCAGGGAATGACGGCAACGTCGTAGGCGCCTTTTTTGATGCCTTCGAGTGGGTCTCCCTCAATCTCGACGAGCTCTGCTTCGACCTTTTCCAGAGCAAAGTAGTTCCTGGTCGTATCCATAAGCGCAACATAGAATGGTACTGTGTTGTAGGATTTGTCAACACCGAACCTGACTTTTGACGGCAATGACTCCTTGTAGATCGGGTAACCAACTACCACCAGCAGACCCAAGACTGCTAGTAATACGAGAATGGTCAGCAACCTTTCAGTTGATTTTATATTCATCACTACTCCTTCTGCAATTTTTCAGCCTTTGTTAACCATTCCAATGCCTTCTTGTTATTACCCATTTCGCGATAAACATAAGCCAAATTGATCATAGCATCGATGTTCACTGGATCATAAACGAGCACCCTATTCACATAGACATCGACGGCATTTTGATAGTCCTTCTTCTGCGTATAACTGACGCCAATGTAGAACCAGGCGTACACGTCGTCTTCTTTTATCTCGGTAATTTTCGTGAAATAACCGATCGCCTCATCATATTTCTTCTGTTTCAGACTTATTTCTCCGGCATAGTACAAGGCATCCACATCATCACTCTTTAAGTCGAGGCTCTGCATTAGATTATCCAAAGCCAGCTTCTCATCTTTGAGATTATAGTATGCCATGCCTATGTAATAGTAAGCGCGGGCTAAACCTTCAGCAGTCTTATACAGCTGTTCGATCGTGTGGCGTTGCACATGCAAACCACCATCGAATCCCAGTCTCACCTTGACCAACTCCTCCAGTTTTTCTTCCTTCTTTTCACCCCATAGTCTAACAATCTCCCACGCCAGTTCTTCTTCAACTTCGGGTAGGTTTTGGAATAGTATTTCGGTTGTCCGGTCGTATTTCATCGTAAAATATTTCACCGCTTCCTTAAAATCTACGATTGAAGAATCGTATAGTCCCTTCTCAAAGATCGCCTTACCGATAAGAAAGTATGCCTCAGGATTCTCCGGATCGACGTTCAAGGCTTTCCCATACGAGGCATTTGCCTTATCCTTTTCACCAATTTCCCAGTGGATACCACCCTCGAGTATATACTGACTGACATTTTTTGGATCGAGTATTTCACAATAGCGCACGTTTGTCAGCGCCTCTTCGTATCTCTTTTCCGACATTAAGGCAACCGCCGCATTGTAGAATGCTTGCCAATAAACCGGCACATTCTGTTTATCACCAAGCAGCCAATTCACGGTCTTTGCCGAATCAATCGCCACGCCCCGCAAGAATGCATCACTCGCCGCCGTCCAATTCGCCAAGCCAATCTCTACTTTAGCCAGTAGCACATAATACTCGTAGTCGTTAGGTGTCTCTTCAATGCCCGCCAAAATCTGTTCTTTTGCCGCCTCGTATTCTCCTTGCTGAATGTATATCCGGGCAGCGTTCTTTGCGGTGGGTGGACATGCTATAAAAAGAACAACAATACCGAGGAAGATCAGCTTTTTCATCGTGCCTCCTTGATTCTAATTTTATTGATTATTGTTGCGAAGTCAATACTGAACTTCATAATCGCTGACCCAGTTAATCCCACAATAACATCACCGACTCCGGGGCGATCAACAGAACCCTTGATTTAGAGCCTATTCCATTTAATATTGGTCATGTTCTTGTGCAGCCTCTTTGCCTTCCTCTTCTGCAAAGCGATTGTCCTCGATTCATCTTTCCTCACTGTAGACGTCGCTGATGCGTACGTTGCAGAAGTCGCACTGGGAGAGCAGATCATAGATCATGTACTTGACGATTACCTTTATGTATCTACCGGCAAGAATCTGTACAAACTCGACCCTTCAGAACAAATGCTAATCGACAAGACCCCGTTGCCCATGAGATTCAACTATCTTATGCTCAAGGGCAACGAGATAATCCTCATCGCCACGGATGAAGTCATAGTTCTTGACCGCAATAACCTTGCATTCAAATCGGGTGTCGGACTTGAGTATGGTGACCATCAACCCGTTGTTAAGGACCAATCATTTGCCACAATACCGGTAAGGAATTACATTTATTTGGCTAGCGACGCCGGGGAGCGAAGCATTATTCGGATTATTGATCTACAGTCGGGCAGGCTGATGAGAAGAGTAAGGATTGACCGCGTGAAGTCCTTTGACTATGATGCAAAAAGCCAATCCTTTGTCGCTCTCGATGTGAAAAATGACATCCTGATATTTGATTTGTATATGAGTCGAAAGCATAAAATTGAACTCCAGGTTGCCGCCCACGCGGTTTCAATACACCCCGATGGTTTTCTGATCCATTATGACCAGGGCATTATGCTAATGAACGAAGAAGGCAATGTCATTGACTTTCAGCCTATGCCCCATACGTTCAAAGGAGCGGGTGTTTTGGTTCTGAGCCGGGAGGCAATTATTGGCTTTGACAATATTACGCTCCGACCAAACGGCTGGCTAATGAACCGACAAAATCTCGTTCAGCTCTATCCATGTGTCAGTTCACACCACGAGATTGGTATCGACCCACAGAATAACCTTTACCTGGTGCATCAAGAACCTATGACCATCACTCCATTGGCAAGGAAAGTAGTACAATTGAAATGGGCTTCAGCGCCGCTTGCGACATCTGATTCACTATGGTATCTACAACTCGGGGCATTCTCAAATCCGGTAAATGCTCAACAGGCACTTGACGCATTGGCTCTGAACGGGCTACCGGCATTCATTGATTCAGCCGACCTGTACCGCATCAAGTTTGGCGGCTTTTCGGATAAATTCACTGGCCTCCATATTGCTGAAAAAATGAGTCTCAAGGGTTGGTTTGTTTACGAGCAAAAATTATCAGGCAAAAAGCTTGAGGCATTTTATGTCGGTACTGAAAGATATCTCATCCAAGATGGTGTAATAAGAAAGGAGTATCAATGAGACAAGTCATAAACACCAATAAGGCACCTAAAGCAATTGGTCCTTATTCACAGGCGATAAAGGCAGGTCCTTTTGTCTTCACGGCAGGACAGATCGCCATCAGCCCGAGTACCGGTGCTCTCATCGAAGGCGATGTTGCCGCGCAGACAAAACAGGTGCTCGACAACCTTAAAGCAGTAGTCGAAGAGTCAGGGACAAACCTGTCAGCCATCGTTAAGACCACGGTCTACCTCACAAAACTTGAGGACTTCGCGCCGATGAATGAAACCTACGCTCAGTATTTCAACACCGAACCCCCCGCGCGCACCACGGTATTCATCAAAACCTTACCCATGGGTGCTTTGGTAGAAATCGATGTCGTTGCTCAATTATAAGCTTATCCAGAAAACAATCGGCGCCAGTTTCCGTAAAAAGGCACTACTACGCCGAGCGTTCACTCATTCATCTTTTCAGCATACCGAGACAAAAAAACCTCAGCGGTCAAACGAAACCCTGGAGTTTCTCGGTGACGCAGTACTGGAACTGCTGACCCGCGAGCACTTATACAAGAAATTCCCCAAGTTGAGTGAGGGTGATCTGAATGAGATCAAAATAAAATTCACCAATCAGAACACGCTGTATGACGTGGGCAAAGATCTCCAAATCGGCACATTTCTGCTAATGGACAAAGGTGAGGTCCTCACCGGCGGACGTGCACGCCCTTCTAACATCGCGGGTTGTCTTGAGGCATTGATCGGAGCAATCTATCTCGACGGAGGTCTGAAAAATGCCCGCGCGTTTGTCGTCAAGCATATTCTTAAGCGAGATATTTCCGGGTTGCGCGATCACAAATCCCTGCTGAACCGCTGGGCAATGAAACAACAATACAGCATCGGTTACCGGGTGGCCAAGTCACACGGACCCCCACACTGCAAGATCTTTCATGTCGATCTTTATATAAATAAAAAGAAGGTGAGTCGTGGTTCAGGGGATTCTAAAAAGAAAGCTCAACAGGCAGCAGCCAAGAAATTCATTGAGGACAACCCGGCGATAAAACCGTAGGCTTTTTCAGACTAGAACAACCCTACCCTCATCCGCATCCATCTCGATCAAAGAACCATCCGGGATAAGTGATGTTGCACCCGTAATAGAAAGCGCAGGTATACCCAGTTCCCGTGCAACCATGGCGGCGTGACAGATTACGCCGCCGACTTCCACGATCAACCCTGAAGCGATAGTGAAAAGAGGCGTCCACCCAGGATCCGCGTGATGGGTCACGAGTATCTCACCCTGCTTCAGGCGATGGATCTTTGAAAAATCCGTTATTATGCGCGCTTTGGCTTTCATTGTACCCGAACTCAGCGGTTCACCAGAAAGCGTATTCGATTTCGTTACTGCACTGGTAACCCGCTCTCCGCTTTCGTATATGATATCTGGTACATGGGCGTGCTGATATTCACACCACTGTTTCTTGCGTTGAGCGACAATAATCCTCAATTCGTTTTTGCCCATCCGTGCCGCAACCAGTGTCTCTAGATCATGCAAAGACAGATAGAAGATATCGCGCACCTTGTTGATGTAGCCTGTATCCATCAGATATTTCCCGACACTCAATAACTGATCCTTTATCTTGGCTGTCGCTTTCAAATAAAAATGCTTACCATTTTCCCTTAACGGCACAAGCGCTTCAAGCCGCGGCAAGAAAATCTTAAGCATGAACCGCTCAAATGGTCTTGCTGATTTCAAGATACCGGTGACCACTTTTTCACGCTGCACAGAATATTCACTGCCATGCCTTGCCGCAGCCAGTATGTTGTACAGCATACTGTGATCCTCACGCCAATTGAGACTAGCAATGTCAAACTCGGCTGGCCCGCGATGTCCAAAATCAGTCATGAATTTATCTACGCTCTCACGAAATTCGGGATCCTCGGCATATAGTTTCTTGAGTCTTACAGCACTGACGACTTTCAATTTACCTCTGGTCATACTGGCTAGTCGGTTGATATTTATCGCCATTTCTCCGGTTTTGTCGATTATACCGATTATTGACTTACGTGCCATAGCTTCGCCTTTCGTGCCCATCCGGATACTCAGTATACCACTCAATAGGGCCAATTGAAAACTACCCAAGAAAATGCCCCCAAAATACCGGCGGGCAAATCTCTTGAGAATCAACCTCATCCAATGCTTAACCATATCGACCGCTTCGGCCAAATCTTTAGCGGGTGAGAAATTTGCACAGTAAGCTTCCAATTCATCATTCGCGCGGGCGATCTTTTTGCTCATCCATCCGTACCTAAAAAACCCGAGCATTAAATAGTAAGACAGCCGCACGAGTGAGGTAATACTGAAAATAAACATGCGGTAGCCTGGCATAATTTTCGGTAGATTCTTCATGTCTACCGCCCTGAACGCAACCGCCATCTGTGGATCTATGGCCCGGTCACCCTTAACGAAATCTATTATCGGCCCGATCGGCTTACCATAGGTAAGGGTGTTATTCATATTCCAGTATAACCTTCCGGAAAGCATCTCAACAGGCCGGGATTTCCTGTACTGCGCTTCGCTGATCGGGAAACCAAAGACATCGATCATAATACCGGGGAAGAACGATGTGTCGAAGATCGACCATGTCATCGGCGAAATCGGATCAGGGATGGTTTCCCGTACATTTGCATTACACCACACCGTACCTTTACTGCGGCTTGTTGCGGCATGCAAGAGTACTGGTCGCGACTGAAGAACATAGAGTCTGCCGTCCTCAATTGCCCACTCAATATCCTGTGGCGACTTGAAGATCCGTTCGATTCTCTTACCCTTGGCCACGAGTTCTCTTAATTGATTAGACGACAACAAATCGCTGCCTCTGTGCTGGATCGTTTTACCGCCTCTTATCCGATAGCGCGCAGGTGTAACCTCTCCTGACATCAGTTTGTCTCCTAAACCCGTGCAACACTCGATCAACACCTCGCTTATGGAAAAAGGACTCTGCGTCACCATGACCCCGCTCACCGCAGGTCTTAGCTGGTGCTGGATTATCACTGCCATATCACCGGTTTTCACATTCATCTGTCGGCAATACTCTCTCACTCGGGGTGACTCGGTCGACTGCCAGGATTTCACGACCGCGTCCATCCCCTCACCCACACTCTCGACGTTCAGGGTCGTCGAATACATACCAGCGAATGAAAGACCGGCCAGATCTTCGGCTGTACCTGATGAACGGATCGCAAGCATGCCTTTCTTTAGGAAGCCTTGCAGTGTCTTTTCTAATGCTTTTTTGTGTTTAGAGGACATCATCCTATCAACGATATATTCCCGGTACATACGGGTTGAGACCACTACGAACTCAGGCACTGAGAAGTGTTTGGCTAATCGCACAAGATTTGCAGCCTTGACGCCTATTAGTTGTGCATTCCCCTTATTCACTATGTACACTGTTAACCTCGGAAGCTATTCTTTCCTCTAATTCTTCAACCTCTTTCGTCAACTTCTGATATTCCTCAAAGAGCTTTTTTATTTTACTCGACGCGTTCATTGATGATTGACGCATGAAACCAGCACGTAATTTGCCGCGCCTCTCCTCTTTCTCGGATAGAGTACGCTGGAGCTTTTCCAGCCTCGACTCCTTCTTGCTCCGTCTTTTCCCAGTCTTCCTGGCCCGGGCATCGCCCTTTTTCTTCCACAGGCAGTAGGAGAAATCACCCGGGTAATCGAATATTCTCCCTCTTTTCAGTTCCACGACCCGAGTGGCAAACGATTGGATGAGGTCGCGATCATGGGTCACCAGGATTACTGTTCCCGCGTACAATTGTAAGGCGTGTTTGATTGCATCGGTTGACTCCCGGTCCAGATGGAATGTGGGTTCGTCAAGCACCAGCAGGTTCGATGCCTTGAGCATGGCCTTCAGGATAACGAGCCTTGTCTTTTCGCCACCGCTCAAGACGCCTACTCTCTTGAGCACGTCGTCACCAGAAAAAAGGAAAAGCCCCAAATAAGTGCGCATCTTCTGAACGACATCAGGCAGCGCGTCCTTGGAGACCTCGTCCAGCACACTATTTGCTGGTTCGAGTTCTCGTACGAGCTCGTGTGAGAACATACCAACCCGCAATTTTTCGCTTGCCCTACGTATCCCTGACGAAGGTTCTTCAACACCACCTATGATACGACTGAGGGTCGACTTACCGGCACCGTTCTTGCCAATCAGGGCGATTCGGTCGCCCTTTTCAATCACCACGTCAACATGCTTGAATACAGAATGACCATCATATGTTTTGGCCACATCCTGCAGCACAACGAGTCTGCGGCTATGGATCTCGACCGAGGGGAAATCGAGCCTTATCTTACGCCGCTCTTGTTCAATCTGAACCCGCTCCATGCGCGCCAGATATTTCTCTCGACTCCTTACTAACCGTGCCTTCGATTTGTTCGCCTTGTTGCGCGCAATGAACTCCTTAATCTCCTCTATTCTCTTTTCCTGTACTTTGGCGCGATGCAGGAGCCTTTGCTTGCGTGCTTCTGATTGCTGAAGATAACCGGTGTAATCAGTACGGTACGTGCGAAACGCCCCCAGATCAATCTCCCAAATTCCAGTACTGCCATTTGCACCACGCAAGATCCTGTCTAGAAAATACCGGTCATGAGAGACGACAACTATTGCCCCCTTGAAGTTTTGAAGGTAGTCCTCCAGCCACTGAATAGATTCGATATCCAGATGGTTTGTTGGCTCATCCAGCAGTAAGAGATCAGGCCGGCTGAGCAACATCCGGGCAAGCACGATCCGCATTTGCCATCCGCTTGAGAAATCACTAACTGGTTTGTCGTTCTCTTCAACCATGAAGCCAAGTCCAGTAAGCACTTTATGAGCCTCGGATTCATATTTGTAGCCACCCATTGCTTCGAATCTATTCTCAGCCGCCTCGTATTTCGTCATCAATTCTTTTGAATTTGGCTCAGCGCTGATTTGTTCTCTGAACCTGGTTAGATCTCCCAAATACTCGTTGTAGTCCCGTAAAACCTCTCGGATGAGCGTATTCCCGCGCAAAACGATCTCTTCCTGCGGAAGATAGCCTACTTTAAGGTCTTTACGGCGCTCGACCGAGCCCTTGCTCGGCAAAATCTCACCCTTTATCATGCGTAACATGGTTGTCTTACCGCTGCCGTTCGCCCCAACGAGTCCAACCCGATCATGTTCATTAAGGCTGGCGCTGGCACTGCTGAGCAATGTGCGTTCACCTATTGAGTATTCGATATCACAAAGTCTGATCATGGTCCATTTCCACCTTTACATAATACAGGAATCTGATGGATAGTCAAGCCACTGGCCGTCTAGAGCGAAGAATATTTTTTCGGAGCTCTCAGAATTGATTCTTGACAAATTTGCCGCCGTACATATAATTCAACCAGCGCATATTCTCAGACAGATGTGCACTGCTTCTCTGGACTAACGAAAAATAAGGTGTTGAAAGGAGGTGAGAAGCACAAACAATAGAACGTGATTTAGAGCAAGATAAGGCAAAAAAGGAGGAAAAACATGAAATATGCCTTAGTATTTGTGATTATGTTGTCGCTCTCTTTTGGGTTGGTCACCGAATCTTTCCGTTATCAATCCACGGCCGGACTCTTTGAGGACGATTATGATCTGCTTTTCGATCCGGCAAGGATACCGGAAATCGGAGGCGCTCGGCTCTGGACCAGTCTTGCCAATTTTGTAACTGGCGACGAGAACCTCTTCTCCGGTGGCAGCCAGCCGTACATACTTATCGGTGGCGTTGCCGGTCTGGGCAGCCTGTATCCCGGCGCCGTGTATGACCGAAGTGCCGAGAAAACTGCCCTCAGTACCGGGCTGAATGATCCGTACGGCAACCCCATATACGGGGATGCTGAATTAACGATCATCAACTGGAACAACCCTGATACGCTTGGCAACTTCACCAACCGTACGGTTGAAACAAGGACCAGATCAGCATACGAGCTGGTCGGAAGCAGCGACTGGTATCTTGCCCTGGCGACAAAACTCAACAGCATCCGTCTAGGCTTTGGCTTCATGCACCGCGACTACAAAACCACGCTCACGGATCCGGACAATAACTTCACATACTTCTATACGTCCGAGGATCTAGTAGCCGACACCCTTGAATACCAACGCACCGCGAACTTTGCCGGCGATGAAATCGCCAACAATAGTCAGAACGACTTCAGATTTAGTGCCTGGCTTGACCGCGACAATATTTCATTCGGACTCAACTTCGATTTCGATATGTTAAGCATGAAAGACGAAGCCATCATTCTCGGCGATTCAGCCGAATACGAGAATCCAATGTCCCCCAATGCAAACTATACCCTCGTATCAACATTCGATTCACTCATGCAGCCGCAATCTGGTAACCGCATTGCTATCGGCCTGAAAACATTCTATGACTACAGCGAATATACCCAAGGACGTTTCTACATCGACTTCTATACGCAATCTTTGAACTACGGTGATGACGCGATGGATTATTTCTATAAAACACGGGAACTAAGTTACAGCACGTTCACCTGGGATACATTGAATACGATCACGTATTATGATGGTGGTAGCAGCAGCAAAGGTATCCGGGTAGGTACCAAACATCTTTTCAATATCTCGCAACGTTTGAAGTTTGGTATCGGTCTTTTCTTCAATACCTCGTCATATTCTGATTCCACCACGGCCCGAGACACTACAGTTACAGTAAGAGTGTTTGACAACGGCGACACCATTTCCGGTCCCGAAGATTACACGCGCACTATAACGCAAAGTGAAACCTGGATGACCATGGTCGATGGCAGTGTTAACAGCTTCATCATCCCGGTGGGTTTGGAATTCAATATTGCCAAGCCTTTGGTATTTCGGCTGGGCGCTCAACATACCCTCTCCTACAATGACTTCACGACGACAACCGAAATGATTGACTACGAACCAGAGCGCACCCTAACTGTCTACGGCGATGGCAGCGTGACCGAATTCATTGCGGATCCAGGCCCGAGACCGGAGAGGTCTGTGGAACAGGAAACCGAAAAGGTTCCGGAAACAGATTATTATTACGGAATCGGCTGGATGGTCACCAATAATCTCCAGATCGACATCATGGGC
>JBAUFP010000055.1:0-1769 GCA_049679205.1 bacterium
GTTAGATATTCGATATTATAGAAACATGTTGAAGATGAACAAAGCTGTGCTTGGTGCAATCGCCGCCGGTTTGCTTGGTGTTTTTTTTGCCACGGTTGGCTTCTGGCGCACGATTATGATCATCTTCTTGATTGCGTTAGGCTACCTTGTCGGCTCTTATTTAGAAACAAGAAAACAAGACTAAATACTCCCGAATACTAAATCAATTTTTTAATCAGAGGACCACTGTTTTACCAAATCACAAATGGCTGGGGTACGAAAGTTAAGACTAATATCAAATAAGGGAAAATGGCGTACAGCTTTTCCCTTGTTGATAGAGGTGTTAAAGTATCCTGTATTACCGGATCTCTGCGGGCGATGAAAAACGCGATGATAACCCATATCAACCAACCGGCCCAAAGAAACCCTAAACCAATGAGTGCACCAAATATTGGTATATATAGGTATCTACGCTTCTTGAGGAACAAGCTATACATGACATGACCCCCGTCCAGTTGGCCTATCGGTATCAGGTTCATCGCCGTCACCAGCAATCCGATCCAGCCAGCAAATGCAACCGGATGTAGCAATAGGTCAAAGCCTTGTGGGATGTCAGGATGGAATACCCGGGCAATCAGCGAAAACAGAAGCGAATCGCCAAGCCTCAATAAGCCAGCCGTGTCAGGTACGGCCCTGATTTCCGAAAGATAGATACCAATAATACTCACGGGCACAGCAACAAGGAATCCCGCGATCGGCCCGGACATGCCTACTTTGAGAAGTGTCTTTCTAGAGGGCACGATTGATTTCATTCTGATCACCGCACCGAAAGTACCGAGAAAGTGGAACGGCACAGGGATGAAATAGGGTAAAGTAGTAATCAATCCTTCTTTCCGGGACATGAAATAATGACCCAATTCATGACATGTCAAAATCGCCATGATTGAAACCGAAAAAGGAATACCCAGCCAGAGATCCGAAAAATCACTGAAAGGATTTCCGCCGCTATTCAGAGAGCCGGCGAAAATCGTAGATAATATCGTGGCAATAAACAATAACAGATTCAACCAGTATTTTGGCCGGGTGTCTGGCTTTTTAAAGAAGCCGAACTGGACAACATGTTGGGTTCCTTCTTGCAGAAAGAGCGGCGTGTATTCTGTACTTGAGAAAAATTCCTTAATCTCCCCTATTGTCCGTTTTAATGGTGGGTAAATACTCCCCTTCACTTTGGTAACCATTAGTGTTCCGCCCACCTCTTCAACTGACATCTTTGTTCTTAAGTAATCAATTATTTTTTCTTTCATTGTTTGCTTCCTGGAGATCTTTTTAGGTGAAGTAACAAAAGCAATATGTCTGACGGACTAATGCCCTGAATGCGCGATGCCTGGTCAAGATTGATTGGCCGTACTGAAACGAGCTTCGTGCGCGCCTCATTTGAAAGACCGGTAATACATTCGTAAGCGAAGTCGGCTGGAATCCTCTCCTTTTCCAATTGCTGTAACTTCGCGATCTCATTATCCTCTCGTTTGATGTAACCCTCGTACTTGGTTTCGATCTCTACCCTATGACCAATCTTGGGCGAAAATTCGATATCACTCATTGCCTCAATATCTCGGTAATGCATCTGGGGACGCTTTAAGAGCTGAAAAAGACTTTGCCCGCCACGCTCATCTGGAATCTCCGCCTCATTTTTCTGTCGTAGTATTGGATTGGCAACAGCTGGCCTGACTACAGTCTGCCTCAATCGATCAACAAACGCATCTATACTTTTGCGTTCATTAATATAGGTC
>JBAUFP010000056.1:0-2047 GCA_049679205.1 bacterium
GCACCAACCAGCGCTTTGCCCTGAAAAACGAGCGGGACAACCCACAAGAGTGGTGAGATTATCCAAAAAACAACTTCGGCCGGGTAGGCCAGAAGTATCTTGAAGCTCTTGCGTACCTCTTCAACAATAACCCACATTATTACCCTTAATCATCCAGCGATAATATGCAGAACATCAACCATCCTTCAGACTCGCACCCGTAAGGTGTACGAAAACGTCCTCAAGCGTAGGCACGGTTACGCGCACCGAGAATATCTTTGCCTTGTCTCCAAGCTTCTGAAGAACGTCGCTCAGCAATGTTTCAGGATTATCAGTATTGACTCTTAAATACACAAAACCATCGTCATATGAAATACTCACACTCGCCGCGCCCTCGATCTTCTGTAAGGCTTCCTTCTCAATCTCACCTTGACACTTAATCTCCAATACCTGTTTCTGGCGCATGCTTTGCTTAAGTCGATGAGGCGCATCCAAAGCTTCGATCTTACCCTGATTCATGAAAGCAATGCGATCGCAGAGCTCGTCTGCTTCGTCCATGTAGTGGGTGGTCAGGAGTATTGTTTTATGCAGCTTTTTGCTCAACTCATTCTTCACGAAATCCCGGATGAAGCGCGCAAAGTAAGGGTCAAGTCCCAAGGTCGGCTCGTCGACCAGGAGAATTGGCGGATCGTGGATTAATACCCTTGCCAGTGACAGCTTCTGCTTCATGCCCGAGGAAAGCTTTTCGACCCTTGTCTTTGCCTTTTCTTTCAGTCCCATGAGATCGAGCAAATAATCGATCCGCTCTTTGCAAACCTTGCGGGGCACCCCGTATAGAGCAGAAAAGTATCTCAGATTTTCCACTGGCGTCAGTTTCCAGTAAAGTGACCGCTCACCTCCGGTAAGTACGCCAATGTGCCTTCTTACTTCAAGTGCTTCACTGTAGATATTGAATCCAGCGATTTTCGCAGAGCCACCATCGGGTATCAAGAGCGTCGAAATACATTTGATCAGGGTTGTCTTGCCCGCGCCGTTTGGACCCAAAAGACCAAATAGCTCACCCTTCGGTATGATAAAATCAACGCCGTCCACGGCTCTTACTTCATCGGATTTGCCTTTCTTGAAAAACTTACGGAGTCCTTGGACGACGATGGCACCGTCATCAATCATCATTTATAATACATATTAATAAATGATTTTCAAGCTTGGAAGTTAATGAATCTTGACACACGTAATCGTAAAATATATAATTAGCTAGATGATACAAAAACGTCTAGCCACGATAGTAATCTTGTTCTTTGCAGTAATTATCCTGGGAATGATTGGATACCAGATCATTGAAGGCTGGTCGTTCAATGAAGCCTTATATATGACCTTCATAACTGTTTCCACTGTCGGTTTTCAGGAAGTAAGACCGCTAAGTCCTACCGGCCGCATTTTCACGATTGTTCTTATCCTTAGCGGTATCGCGGTTATTGCGACAGGGGCGAATTTCATATTCTCGTCGATCATTGAAGGAACATTTGGAGATGTATTTAGGAGGCAAGGAGTGGAAAAAAAGTTGAACAAAATCAAGGAACATTTCGTCATCTGTGGTCTCGGAGCGGTCGGCGACGATATTATTCAAGAATTCATTCGTGCCGGTGAAGAATTTGTTCTAATTGACCGGCAAAAAGACATTGTCGAGCGATTTCACCGTGAGCATCCTGATCTCTTGTGCGTAATAGGTGATGCCACAGACGAAGAGATTATCAAGAGTGCGGGGATCGAACGCGCCAAAGGCATTATTGCCGCACTGGCAAACGACGCGGACAATCTTTACATCTGCCTTACTGCTCGATCGCTGAATTCGAATCTGAGAATAATTTCGCGTGCCGTTGAGAGCACATCCATCGACAAGTTGAAAAAGGCGGGTGCCGACTACGTATTCTCGCCCGAAAAAATCGGCGGCATGCATCTAGCTGCCGCAGCACTCAGACCAACCGTGATGTCTTTTCTCGATACAATACTAAGAGGGCAACATCTTAACCTCTTACTCGATGAAGTACCTGTCAATGCCAACTCAGCG
>JBAUFP010000057.1:0-8746 GCA_049679205.1 bacterium
TTTCTCCCCTACCGGTATGACAGCTCGGTTGTGATTGACAGTAACTGCTTGAGCTCGATCATTACAGATAATTTCGCGTTGATGTACTGCTGGCGCCAGGGTGATCCAAAACTGGCAAGTGGTGAAACGCGATACGTGAAGTTTATCGCGCATCGGATGGTCGGCGTAGAGGAACAACCATCAGAATGTGTCCCTCGTATCACCATGATCTCGGTTGCCCCAACGTTGGCAAGAGATGCAATAAGAATTGAATTTGATTTATTGGTCGATGATGAAATCTCTATTGCCGTGTACGATGCTGCAGGTCGATTGGCAAAACGGATCGCCAGAAATCATTATAGCCGTGGTAAACACCAGATTGAATGGAATATTCGATCGGCCCGCGTGCCAACTGGCGTATATTTCGTGAGAGTGCATAATCAGGACATTTCGGTTTCCGAAAAAGTAGTTGTAACCAGACCGTAACGTATTACAGGCAGCGAACAAGAAAGAGGAGGTAGTATGAAATTAGTCGCAAGCATGGTTCTTGCCATAATAATGTTAGTCAGCATGCTTTCGGCGCAGCAAAGTGCTGTTTTTGAAACACCCTTTGCTCGATTCAAGGATGAATTTGGGGAAAAGGAATACTACAAGGCCCACAAAACCCTGCATTCTGTAGTCGAACTCTTCAGCGAGAAGGTTCCGCTTTTACTGTGCAATGTCAGGTTTGTTAAGGGCGAGGATAATTCGTACGGCATATACGAGCCCAAACAGAGTAACAACTTTGCTTCTGGAGAACCCTTGTACCTATACCTTGAACCAATGGGTTTTGCATACGAGAAGATTGTCCCAGCCGGATGCTACGAATTCGGGTTCAAGGCAGATTTCGTGCTTGAGGATGATAAAGGCAATGAGCTTGGTGGCCAAGAGGAATTTGCTGACTTGAAATTCAGCTCCTGGAACCGTAACACTGAGGTATCGCTGACATTCACTTACTCTTTTACCGGATTTGAAAAGGGCAAGTACAAGGTTGTTACGCATGTGCGGGATGCTCATTCAAACAAGAGTGCCACGGTGGAGAACTGGTTCTATATTAAATAGTGATAGCTTGGACATACGGGCAGCCGGGAAATGAAAAGCAATAAGAGCCGGCGTTGGTTCTTAACGCCGTGTGGTTTGGATTGCTACGGCTGTCCGATACGTCTCAGAACCAAAGAGGAACTCAATTATTGGGCAGAGCGAAAGGTTGATCCGGAGAAGATCCGGTGCGACGGCTGTCGCTCAGAACGTGATGAAAACCACTGGTCGCCGACCTGCAAGATTCTGGAATGCTGTGTCTATAAACGCAAATACGAATTCTGCGCGCAATGCCCAGATTTTCCTTGCCCGGTTTTGGATGATTGGGGCAGAGAGTACGAGCATCACGCTCAGGCGGTACGGGAATTGGAGTGCATGAAAAGAGCGGGTATTGAACAATGGCTGCGTGAAAAAGGAGTGGATGAGTAGCGGTTACACTTTAGTATGCTAAATCATTAGAGTAAAAGGAGGTGCATGAATTTCAAGGATATAAAGATAACGGTTGTGAAGGTTGAAGGCCCTTGCAGCCGGACCAAAGCGGGGGCGACGTTCTACGTACACAATGCGTGCCTGGAAATTCCACCGGGCGAATCGGTCTGTATCTTTGCGCTGGGAAGCCTGTTACCGGTGATATCGGGTGCGATAATAAGGAACGAACCACAACAAGGTGTTCTGGATATTCTCCAGGAATGGCAATGCCCGGATCCGGAGGCTAAGGTCGTTTTCCGGATCGAGGAAGAGAAGGTGGATGACAAAAGGTAGAGTCGTATCCTAGCTTCTGAATAGATTACCTTAATTGATTTTGGTTCTTGTCACCGTGTTATTCTTCTCTGCAATTCTTATGTTGGGAACAACTCCGTTCTGGCTTGTCGATTAGCGCGCCCTTCACGTAGAGCTCAATGGCCTTGCTTATGTCGGTTTCTTCGGTGGCGCATACGTCGATGCCGGTATTCTTTAGATCCGCGTATATTCTTCGGCCCATTCCACGAGAAATAACTGCGGTACAGTCTCTCAGCGCATTGAGAATTGGACCGTGTCGATCGACATCGTGAAAACTCACAGACACTTGCTTTCTCATGACTATTGAGTAGAATAAAATATCATGGGTGAATTTCTGGCGAATATGATAAAGGCACTCGAGTTCGTATTGAAGGAAACTCCTCCTCAGGACATGTTTGGAATCCTGGCCGAGCGTATCAAATACATGTTTGAATCATCCATTATTGAGCGTGACGTTGATAATTTCATTGCATATTTTAGAGTACTCATATCCAGTAAACATTCTCCCAAAATCCTCAGATTTGACCGCAAGCTCGTTCAGGCGTTCACTGAGCGAACTGACACAGGCCGCGGTAATGCCGCAACCGACTTTCGGACCGAAAAATTGTACGCATATTTGTGTGGCAAAATAGAGGACGGGACGGAGATTACGAAAGAACACCTCGACCGTGTATATGAGGAGTCTGAAATATTAAAGATGCCCAGTCTCGAAAAGGTCATGGAGAATATTCGTATTGCCATGATATTGAAATGGGTCCAGGGCCCGCTCATGCAGCGTCTTTCCCATGCTATGCAGGATTATATTGTAGTTCTTGCGACCGTATACGGCGAGTGCAAGAAAAATCTCACAAGCAATGTTGAATGGCCGCCGCTTTCTCTTTCGGAAAAGGACAAGAATACACTTGAGGATGAGTATCGGATATTTGAGATCGCGATGATGGAAGCTCTGCAGGCATTTAGATCGGCGCATGCCGATGAACCTGACCAAGATAATGTGGAGGAGCAATTTCAGATAGTCTTCAGCAGTCTTCAGCAGCTTGCGAAAATGGATGCAGCAGGTACCCTTCATTCAGTTGATTCTTTTAAGGATAGAATAATTGTCTCTTCAGCACTGGTCTACATACAGGATGATTATGTGGTAAAGAATGACAAATTACGACAGCTCATTCGACTCTTTGTATCAATGTACATCAAATATCGGGACAAGCGTTATTCTTCAACCACCGAGTAGTATTGTGGAAAACAGTGAGCAGATGGTTGATGTGCAGTTTGCAGGAATGAATGGTTTGATGAACGTGGAGTTAAGTAATGAGAATAATTGATTTGCGCAGTGATACGGTGACACTGCCCAGCGATGAAATGCGTGAGGCAGCTTGTGATGCGGATTTGGGCGATGATGTCTTTGGCGAAGATCCTACAGTCAATCATCTGCAGGAATTCGCTGCCGAATTGATGGGTAAGGAATCGGCGCTCTTGGTAAGTAGCGGCACCATGGGCAATTTGGTGTGTATGCTGACGCACTGTAAGCGCGGGGAGGAAGTGATTCTCGGTAACTGCTCTCATATGTTTCTCAATGAATGTGGGAGTATCGCGACGGTCGGCGGCATTCATCCCCATACAGTAACGAATCAACCCGATGGCACAATATGTCTGGAAGACATCGAGTCGGCAATTAGGGGTGATAATGACCATTGGCCGCGGACACGAACGGTCTGTCTGGAAAATACCCACAACCGGTGCTTTGGCGCACCCTTGACTGCTGCATACATGGCGTCGGTAAGGGATCTGGCAAAGAGCAGGGGACTCGCAATTCATCTTGATGGAGCGCGCATATTCAATGCGGCGGTTGCACTAGGGGTCGACGTAAAGGAATTTGCCCGCCATGTAGACTCTTTGTCCTTTTGTTTGTCTAAAGGGCTGGCCGCTCCGGTTGGTTCGGTCGTGTGCGGCACCCAGGAGTTTATCGCGGAAGCACGCAGAAACCGAAAAGTACTGGGCGGCGGCATGCGGCAGGCAGGTATAATCGCAGCACCTGGGATCGTAGCCTTGGATAAGATGATCGCCCGGCTGGCCGAAGACCACGCCAATGCCCGGCGGTTGGCTGAAGGTATTGCAGAGATCCCCGGATTGTCAATTGATTTAGCCCGGGTAAAGACTAATATTCTGTACTTTGATATCTTGAAAGAAGAGATGAACGTGGAGCGAATCAGGGCCGGGCTTGAAAACAGAGGTATCAAGGCCTTACCGACTGGGCCTGCACGCTTTCGCATGGTTACTCATTATGGCATTGAGGCAGTAGATATCGACAGGACAATTGCTGTACTCAAGGAAGTCACTACAGGAGAAACATAATATGTGTGGAAGATTTGTGCGGAAGAGCACGATCACAATTATCGAAGACGAATTCGATATCTATGAGGTGCAATGGGCATTTGAGCCGAGTTATAATATTGCGCCTAGTCAGGATGTCGCATGTGTAGTAGGAAATGGGGGTAACCGCCTCGCGAAGTTCCGCTGGGGTTTGGTTCCTTTCTGGGCTGAAGACCCTTCGATCGGGTACAAGATGATCAATGCCCGCGCCGAAACCGTTGCCCAGAAGAAAAGTTTTGCGCGCGCCTTTAAAAAACAGAGGTGTCTGGTAGTCGCCGACGGTTTTTATGAATGGCGAAAACTGGCTGATGGCAAGAGAAAGATACCGATGTACGTACATCTGCGTGCTGAGCGGCCGTTCGGTTTTGCTGGTCTTTATGAGAACTGGAAGGCCAAAGACGGCACGACCTTGCGGACGTGTACCATTATTACTACCCAGCCCAATGAATTGATGGCGCCCATTCATAACCGGATGCCGGTTATCATTGCGCCGGATAAGCGTAAGATCTGGCTGGATAGAGAAATAGAGGACCCCAATACATTGATGTCCTTGCTCGGCCCGTACACCGCAAATGAAATGGAGGCTTACGAGGTTTCGAAAAGAGTGAATTCACCGACGTACAACGAGCCCGATTGTATAAGAAGGGCAAGTGATGAAGAAGAGCATAAATTAGACTTCAAGTAATTCAGGTATATATAGCTCCATAGCGACAAATTAACCGGTATCTAGCGATGTTGTTTTCGCTAGCACGCATTTAATGTGCAACCTTTCCCTTGATTGTTGCGTAATACATATAAAGGCGTGAGTTATGTTTTGGCGCTTCAAGAATGTAATTTTAGGTCAAAATGGTCGGTTAACTACATGAAAGGAGTTACACAATGAAGAAGCTAATCTCTGCGACCGGACTTTGGGCGATTGTTCTGTTGCCCTTGTTGGCGCAAGCTCAGGAGGGGACAAAGAAGAAGATCGAGAGTATTGATGATCTCCCGCGCTACACCTATGCCGTAGAAGGAAAAGCAAGTGAGCTTTACGCCGATAAAGAGGCTTTTCACGAGTTCGCTGGATCCGTGGGTGCCGATATTGAAAGAGACCTTGTAGCATATGAGATCGAAGACAGCAAGACCCTGCGGGGCTATTATGGCACGCTCCTCGTCCTTGATATGATGAAGGGCGATTATGAAGCGGCCTTGCGTAGAGTCTACATGATTCGCGAGCTGCACGATAAGATGGCAAGCCGGCTAACGAGCGGGATGGTGAACGAGGCGATAATCAGGGCTTATCAAGAAGCCGGTTCTGATGGCAAGCCGGACCCGGACGTTTTTATGCATTATCTGTCGCAGGCGGTTGATACCTTGCCGTGGGAGATTGTGCAGGAAAGAATTGAAGAATTGAAGGGCCGGATGGATATCTTCAGTGATAATTTCATGCTTGGCCTGGTGCAAGGGCAGTTCGATCCGGTTGTCGAAAAAACCGGACACATCAGCAACACTATTGCCGCGCGCTTGATCTCACTGCGCTACGTCGCCGATTTCCAGCTGCCATTGAAAGAACAGATCATCACCGTGCTGGATAAATATATCACGGCCAATCGAATTGAAAAGGAAGACATTTGGCAAGAACGCAATGTCGTATTGTCTGAACAAGATGATCTCCATCCGGTTCTGGTCGCAATTTGGGATACCGGTGTTGATATTGGTGTATTTCCAGATCGACTCTTTACCAATCCTAAAGAAAAAATCAATGGCCTGGACGATGATATGAATGGATTCGTTGATGATGTCCACGGTATTGCTTACGACCTGGAAGAGGAGAAAACTCCCGCGATTCTCTATCCGCTCGGAGATGCGGAAGAGCGTTTGCCTGAATTGATTGATTTTGTTAAGGGGTTCTTTGATATTCAGTCGGCAATTGAAAGTCCTGAAGCGGTTGCGTTAAAAAGGGAGATGTCCGAAATGCAACCAGAAGAGATAAAGCTGATGTTCGAAGATTTGATGCGCATTGCTTTGTATGCGCACGGCACGCATGTTGCCGGTGTCGCGGTACAGGATAACCCTTATGCCCGTATAATGACGGTCCGCTTCACCATTGACTACCATACTATTCCAATAGCACCAACACTTGAACTCTCGCAGAAAATGGCTCGGGCTTACAGGGAAGCGATTGAATACATGCAAGCACATGGTGTGCGTGTGGTCAACATGAGTTGGGGCGGTACCGTGCGGGACACGGAGCGGGATCTGGAGGTCAATGGCATTGGTGAGAGTGCCGAAGAACGTGCCCGCATGGCTAGGGAAATGTTCGACATCGAGAAAGAGGTTTTATATAATGCCATGAAGAATGCACCGGAAATCATATTCGTGAACGCGGCCGGAAACGATAATGATGACGTCGCTTTTGAGGATTATTATCCGGCGGCGTTTGATCTACCTAATCTACTGGTGGTCGGCGCCGTGGATAAGGCGGGTGATGTGACATCGTTCACAAGCTTTGGCGCAACCGTTGACGTATACGCAAACGGCTACGAAGTAGAGAGCTACATACCCGGCGGCGAGCGGCTCGCTGCTTCGGGGACATCGGCCTCTTCTCCGAACGCAACGAATCTGGCGGTCAAGCTGTTCGCACTCGATCCTTCGCTTACGCCATCAGGAGTAATTGCATTGATCAAGGATGCGGCTGAACCCAACAGCGAAGGTCTACCCGTAATGAATCCAAAACGCTCAGTAGAGCTGCTGAAGAAATTATAGAGAAAGGGATCTGCAATGAAGAAGTTCTTTTTGACTGCCTGGATCGCTGCCTTCTTGCTTCTATCTTCTGTAACATACGGACTGCAACCAGAAAAGAAAAAAGTCTCGAGCATCGATGACCTGCCGCGTTATACCTACGCGGTATCGGGTACGCTTACTGAACTAATTACCAACGAGGAAGCATTTAAGCCGTTTGCCAAACAGGTACGGGCAAATATCGAGAATGATCTCGGGATGTATGACATCGGGGATAAAACGACGTTAAAGAAATTCTATGGCGTGCTCGTCACGCTGGATATACTGGGAGCAGATTACGAAAGAGCACTGACAGGGATAGTCCGCATCCGAGAGCTGGAGGACAAACCAGCTGATAAACTGACCGTAAACCTCATTGATGAGGCGATAGTCAGAGCAGAGACCGAAGATGGTGATCAGCAGGGTATGGTTTATTATCTGACACAGGCCATGGAAGATCTTCCAAGGGAACTCGTGCAGGATAGAGTCGAAGTAATTAAAGGGGCCCTGGAAATGTTTAGCCGGAACATCCTGCTGGGCATGATACAAAGTCAATACGAACCAGGTGTTGAAAAGAGCCATCAGATAGGAAATGATATCGCCTTCGATATGATAGATACATATTATCTCCTGAAAGTTGTTTTGCCACGCAAGGAATTAATAATCAGCGTGCTCGATGATTACATAGCCACGGGCAGAGTCGAAAAGCATGATATATGGAAAGGGAGGAAGGTTGACTTGTCACAGACCCAGGACCTCAATCCAGTAATTGTAGCAATATGGGATACAGGTGTCGATACGAGTATTTTCCCTGATCGACTCTTCGTCAACCATAAGGAGAAGATCAATGGTCAAGATGATGATGATAATGGATACATCGACGACGTTCACGGTATTGCCTACACCCTGGATGTGGATAAGACGCACGAGCTACTCTACCCGATCGAAAACCCAGAAAACTTGAATGCGAGAAAGGATTTGATCAAAGGGCTCAACGATATTCAGGCGGCTATTGATAGCCCGGAAGCAGCGGCATTGAAAAAACGACTGGGAGCAATGAATCCGGAAGAGGTGAAACCGTTCATCGAGCAGATCGTGCAGTTTGGTTTATATATGCATGGCACGTATACAGCTGGTCTAGCGGTCGAAACTAACCCCTACGCACGTATTCTTGTCGTCCGGTTGACCGATGATTACCGGCTGGTTCCGCTGCCCGCGACACTCGAGAAGTCCAAGAAATGGGCGGCGATGTTCCAAGAGGTGATTGATTATTTGAAGACCAGTGGCGTACGGGTGGTCAATATGAGCTGGACCGGGAGACTAAGGACGAGAGAGAATAATCTGGAGGTCAACGCAATCGGCAAGGACGCTAAGGAACGGGCGCGACGGGCACGGGAGATGTTTGATATCGAAAAGGATGCTCTATTTGAGGCCATGAAAAATGCGCCGGAGATTCTATTTGTTACCAGCGCCGGAAACGAAGACGATGATGTGGCTTTTGAGGACCACTATCCGAACGCTTTTGATCTGCCAAATATATTAGTTGTTGGAGCCGTAGATCAGGCAGGAAGTGAAACATCATTCACCAGTTTCGGCAAGACCGTTGATGTCTACGCAAATGGTTTTGAAGTGGAGAGCTATATCCCGGGTGGCGACAAGCTCCCCGCCTCAGGGACATCTGCGGCATCACCGAATGCGGCAAACTTGGCCGCCAAATTGCTCGCCGCAGAACCTTTGCTGACCCCAGAAGGAGTAATTGCTTTGATAATGGAGGGGGCTG
>JBAUFP010000058.1:0-8629 GCA_049679205.1 bacterium
GAACAGGGTCGAGAGTCCTGCTACATAGTGATTGTATCCGTATACCCAGTCCCGCGTGTTGCCGGCAGTTGGATAGGGGTTAAAGTATGACTGGCCGGGTTCATATGTACCTGAATACAGGCTCTGCATCATCCCTGCCATGTAGTATCCCTTTTCATCGTAAAGTATAGAATCCGGGCTACCTTGTGGTTTGTATCCCCATGGGTACATTACCTGTTCACCGTGGCTGTGTAGAGAAAATCCAGTAACGATTTTGTGTTCACGAATATAAGTAGTATACGCCCAAATCTCATCTCCTGAGAATGCGAAAGCGCCGCAGAATGTGGAAGCTGCGGGTCGATGTGTCAGTTGACCTTCGTCCGCAGCACCCCAGTAACCGTCGACTTCACCGTTACAACCACCACCGTAATTACGGTTGGGGTCAGTACCGGTTGAACCGCCGAACGGTTCTCTGTTTTTACGCCACATGTTACCAGATGGGTAGTCATAAACATAGCCATCGACATTGATAACCGGAAAGCAATAGATTTGGGTTCGGTTGATGATATCGGTGATTTCCCCAACTGTTCCATAGGAACTGATCATAGAATCAGCAAAGAATAGTACGGCTTGGGGAGTTGCCCATTCCCGTGAGTGGTGGCAACCGTCAATAGTGAAGCCGGGTTCATCTTCCTCGAGTTGCGGGTTGTCTGATATCTTCACGCCGTATATCCACCGTCCTTCATAAGTGGGAAAGGGCAAAGAATCGAGCATGCATATTGAAGCATGGTTCAAGGCAAGATCTCTCAAAGAATCGGTCATTTCGGTGTATGACAGATACGACCCGCGTACCTGATCCTTTTCGTATTCGAGGCTATGGATCGTAACTTCATAGGGCAATCCAGATGCGATCACCCTGCTGAGGAGTTCGTCATCGGCAACAAGGTCATACCATTCGCCGTATCTCCCGGCGGCAATATCTAGTGATTTTTCATCTATTTTTCTTAATTCTTGCCACGTAGGTACATAAATTCTGACAATCATATCTTGGGCACCACCAAGAACAAATAAGAGCGTTAATAACGCTAGTAATTTCTTCATTGATAAACCCCCTATTTTACTGTGAACGGTACAAACTGAAGTCTGTGGTGAATATCAAGAGAATGTCTAGATAATTCAACCTAACTTGCAATCCGTTCGTATATTATAGTAAGCAAAAGAGCCTTGTCAACTATTGATTTGACCCGGTTTCTGCCTATAATTGGGTGTATGAACAAGCGTAATCCAGTGCCGACGGTCGATATAATCATCGAGATTGCGGGGAAAATAGTGCTTATTAAGCGTAGAAATCCTCCCTTTGGGTGGGCGATCCCAGGAGGGTTTATCGACTATGGAGAGTCGGCCGAGGACGCGGCACGGCGTGAAGCAAGAGAAGAGACAGGGCTCGATATTGTGAATCTTAGGCAGTTTCATACATATTCTAATCCAGACCGGGATCCGCGTCATCATACGATTTCAGTCGTCTTTGTAGCCCAGGCCAGGGGAAAACCAAAAGCTTGTGATGATGCAACCGATGTTGGTCTATTCGATCAGGATGCATTACCCTCCGAACTTGCCTTTGACCACTGTCAAATCCTGGACGACTACTACAGTAACAAGTAATGAAGTCATGAAATTTCTTCACACTGCTGACATACACCTGAAGAAGGGCGAAGAGAAGCGTCTTGAGGTTTTTGCCTGGTTGCTAAAAAAAGCAGGTGAGTTGAAAGTTGACTATTTCATTGTTGCCGGTGATCTTTTTGAATCGGACTCTGATGCCACACTTCTGAGACAGGAAGTTAGAAGAATGTGTGATTCATCGAAATTCAAATTTCTCATCATCCCCGGAAATCACGATACCCGGTCTTTTGGTCCGGAATACGAATACGGCAATAACGTTATGCAACTGACTGACAGACCATTTCAGCTTCTCCAGAGCGGAGATCTAAGAATCTGTGGTGTTCCATACGGAGACAACAAATTTAGCGATAGCGCAAAAGACATGCCACATGATATTGATGTTCTAATAGCTCACGGTACAATCTATGATCAATCTTTTATTTTTTCATTGCTCGAAGACCAGGAAACCAAATACATGCCTATTTTCCCGGTCGATCTGGAAAATGTTGCGCGCTA
This sequence comes from bacterium, assembly GCA_049679205.1. Lineage (GTDB taxonomy): Bacteria > Hydrothermota > Tepidihabitantia > SM23-42 > SM23-42 > SM23-42. The sequence goes on from JBAUFP010000058.1 coordinate 2,155, forward strand.
CGTAGCGATGGGCCATCTGCATACCCGCTGTATTGAGCTACAATATGATGGAACGCGTGTCGTGTATCCAGGGTCACCAGTAGCCATCGACTCCAAATGCGTCGGCGCGAGGCATTTCAATTTATTGGATATCGATGAAAATCGTATGGAGATGGAAAAATACGAGGTGGAGATCGCGGAGTACTGGTTAACTAAGGAATTCTTTGTCTATCCAGGAGTTGAAAAGACGATTCTGGATAGTATTGAAGATTATCTGCGCAACCTCGACGACCCGAGGGTCATGCCCAGTATCACGGTTACCGGTTATATTGGCGAAAAAGAAAAGAAATATCTGGACATGCTTTCCGGCATACAGCAGAACCACGCGGACCGATTCCTAGACCTAAGGATCAATGCTGAAGTCCAATCCTGGGACAAACTGATGACGAATCCGCTCATTCAAAACTTTGTGGCAAGAACTGAAGGGCTGAATGATGTACTCCGGCTAAAGGTGTTCGAGATTACTTTTCCGATTTTCAGCAAGGCATTGAAATGAGAATCAAACGCATCCAGATTTCTAACTATGGTCCGATAAAAGAATTATCGCTGAAGCCTGGAGATTTTGGACTCGTTTTTGGGCTGAACGAAGCCGGTAAAACCGCGCTGGTTGAGGTTTTGGTCTATGTTCTTTTCAGAAAAACCGTGGTCAACCTGCGGTACGGCAAAGCCGAGGATGTGCTGATAGAGGTTGAGGAGAATGGTCGTAGCCTGAGCCTGCCGGCAAAGAAACTGAGTATTGAGCTACCGGCCGGCGACGTGGCCAATCTCATGTACGTGCAGGCTTCGGAATCCAATCTATTCAGTAGCAAGGGAGAAGCCGGTTTTTGGGATGGCATAAAAGCCATGCTGAGCAAGGTCGGCGCAGATGTTCCTTTCACAAAGTTAGATACCCAGATATTTGAAGCGGTGGGTTTACAGCCGAAAAAAGAGGAGTGGAAAAGAGATAAGCAATTAGCCATTGAAAACGAGACGCGACGTAAGAAGGCTTTGGGCGATTATCTTGGAAAGATAGGTGAGATCGGAAAGAAGGAAGTCGAGCTCGCAAATCTCAATAACACGAACAAATCTCTGAAAGAAAAACTGGAGCTGGTTGACCAGCATAAGGGTTTTCATGAGTATCAAGAACTGCGTAGATTATATAACGCTTATCAAGAAACGCAAACCGGTTGTCAGGAATATGAGCGGTACAAATATGAATATCTAACCGTGTGGCAAAAGCTGGATATTGAAAAGAAGGCAAAATCAGATCAAGGGGTGAAGGTAGACGGGGTTGAGAGAGAAAAAGTAGAACTGGAGAAGAGGCTCGCTGAGTTGGAAGGGATCGACCGATACATTGAGAGCGAGGGATTACGGTCTGCGGCTGATTATATCAAGGAGGAACCGAGCATACCGTCGATTATTCTTCCTCTGATTGTCATGCTGGTAGCGGTGACTGCCACTGTACTCGCCTTGTTTACGCGTTTGCCAATGCTGCCATCGATTATTTTCCTTGTCGGCGCGATATTCACGTTGTTTCTATTCATTCGCCGCCGGGAACTGGTCAAGAAAATACAGGTCGAAAAGCAAAGTTGGTTGGAGAAAGCAAGAAGAGTATTTCCTGATATCGGAAGTCTCGCTGACCTGCCGGAGTGGATTGAGAAGATACAAGAAGAGAAGATCAGGAAGCAAGCCGCGTTTGATGAGAAGGTAAGAACAATTGAGCATCTGACAAGCGCACGGTCAGTCGAAATGGTTGATACTGAGATTGCTGATTTGCGCGCTAAAACCGGACTAGCCGAATTGGCTGATCTAGAAAAGAAACTGTCTGAGAAGAGAAGGTTGGAAACCGAATTACAGAAACTGGGTGCCAGTCTGAGCCAACATCTTCATGAGAGCGACCCGCGTAAATGGGAACGGATGATCAAGGAGCGGCAGACAAAGCAACCAAGTGGTGATGTTGCTCTGGAGGCGGAAAAGGAATTACGCAGTGAACAACACGAAGTGCAGCAGGTGATCGATAGTCTGACCAAGGAGATAAGGCTTTTCCGTGATGTCGAACAGGCAAAAGTGGGGATTGCTGATGACCGCGTGGCTTTCCGGGAATATGAAGCACTAGAAAGGAAACTGCATGAATACGAACTTGAAAGGGAAGCAGCGCTGGCCGTCCGAAAAATCCTCAGCAATATGAGTAGCGAGCTTGATGAATTCATCGGCGGAATACTGCATGGCGAGAACGGTTTGAGTGAATCCTTCAGAGCAGTTACCGATCGTTATGCAGAGGTCTGTGTAGAGCAAAGAAATTTCTTCGTAGTAGATAAAGAAAGTAACAAATTCAGCCTTGATAATTTGAGCAGTGGAACCCAGGATCAATTGCTTCTGTGCTTTCGGATGGCCGCTTTGAGAAAGGTTTATCCGAAGGGAGCCTTTCTGATCCTTGATGATGCTTTTATCTTTGCTGATTGGCAGCGGCGCAAGAGACTAGCGCAGTTGCTTAAAAAATTCGTTGAGCAGGGGAATCAAGTAATATATCTCACTTCCGATGACCACACCCGTGATTTGTTTTCAGACCTCGGGGCAAAGATAATAACCTTGGCCTAATTACAGAATTTCCGGAAAAATGAAGATGCCCGGTGAGATTTCAGAAAAGATACTGGATATTCTGGACATGCCGGGTCTTGATGAATCGACAAAATCCAGCTACCGACAAAGATTGCAGGCTATCAGAAAAGATATGAAAAGACTCGCTGCGGATTTCGCGGCGTATAAGTCCACCGAGGCGCATTACACAGACGCTTATCTTCTGTACAATTTTCCGGCGAACCTGGCGAAAACAGCCGTTGTGGTCGAAAACGTCGGGCTACACTATCCCGATTTATTCCGCGGCAGGAAACGTTTGAGTATTCTTGATATTGGCTGCGGCAATGGTGCCGGTATTTGTGGCACCTATTACGCACTGAGATTTCTTCCCGGAATCCAGCAATTCAACTTTATGGGGATTGATCGTTCACGCACGATGCTGGGACAAGGCCGGGTTGTGGCACAATGGCTCAGAAAGCGTGACCCGCGGGTGAGGGTGTATTTCAGGAAAAGCAAGTTCGGAGACTTTCATCCATTGGCTTTGAAGAAGAAATATGATTTCATATTGTGCATTAATTCACTGGCCGAGATAATAGAGGAAGAAGACATCCCATTGCGCTTTATTAGTTCCACTTTCAGGCATTTAGTCGATGGTGGTTTGTTTATTATAATTGAACCGGCTTTGAAAAAATTCTCCCGGCGTCTAATGCGTCTGCGCGACCGATTAGTTTCTAACAAAAGAATACAACTGTTACTGCCTTGCCTTCATGATAGTCCGTGTGCCCTGCTGGAAGTAGATAGCCGCAAGGAATGGTGTCATCAGACCGTGCCATGGTCGCCACCCGAATTTCTTAGGATCATCAATCAAGGGATCAACCGGGAAATCGACGTTCTGAAATTCTCTTATCTGGTAATTGCCAGGAGCGCTAAGCGCTTGAAAAGACCGAGCGGTCATTTGGTTATCAGCCATTTGCTTAAAGAAAAAGGTAAGCAGCGCTGTTACATTTGCACTCCCGAGGGGCGGGCGGAACTCGTTCGGCTAAATAAAGCAAGAAGTGAGGCTAATGCTGGTTTTGACAAAATAAGTAAGGGCGTGATTGTAAACTTAACTGACGTTGTGCACAAGAAAGGTGATTACTGGCAGATAGCAAAGGGTTCAACAGTGAAAGTCGTGGAATAGAAAAGCCCCTGGCTAGAAACCAGGGGCTTTTTGCCATCCTTTGCGATTATAATCCTATACCACAACCAAAACAACCGCTGAATTTAGGACGGTATGTGAGGCCGATCGAGAACTTGAATCCATGATGAGGCCCGTCGATGTTCGGAACGTCAGCGAGATTGACATGATACCTTGCATCAACAATGAACCTAATGTCATAGGTCCGCATAAATACTAATCCGCCACCCGCATTCAGGGTCATTCCGTATGCTGACTCTCCTGGTTCCAGGATTAGCCCACCAAACCCTATGCCACCTCCGAAATAAGGCGAGATATCTTTCTTGCTAAGCATGTAGAGTAATGAGAACTCAACCGGACAAAATTCCCATGCCTCTCCGTTCGCACTATTGCCCGGGAACGTGGCATATCCAGCTACTTCAGCCACGAGCCGGGGCGTTTCATACCAGTACAGCCAGCCGAGATTGTACAATGCCCCGGATCCGGCGTAGCCGTCCAGGGGTACCACCATGCCCGCAGTTGTTCCGACGGTGTGGAATACACGCCTTCTCATTGGTTCTTTTTCTTCCTCTGCCGTCACCAGCTCCACCTCGATAGTCTCTTCAGCAGCTTTTCCCTCGGAAATAGATTTTGCTAGTCTCTTCACGACGGTATCCAGGTCCTCGGCTGTCTTGGCAGCAAGACTGCCGGCCCAGACAACTTCTCTTGTTGTGACATTCACAACTGAAACCTGGACAATGTGTTTTTCGCCGAGGGTCGAAACTGAACCAAAGATCACCCGTTCAACCTCGGCTACGGCGCCAGCATCAGCCGCGCACGCGCTCTGATAACATTTCAATACTTCACCGGCCGCGGCATCCATGGCGTCGGGATTGAGTACCGTATGGCCATAATTGGTGAGGTCGCTGGCTAAGAGACTTGCCACGGTCTCGGTCGTAGCGTAGGAAACACCTACTGATTTGAGGTGTAGCACCCCGTACTTTGCTGCTTCTGCAGTAAGGGGGATAATGCATAATAGGCACAGTGTGAACCATTTTTTTCCATTGCTTTTCATTAATCCTCCTCAATTTGTGTCGTTATTGCCGGCAGCCCGCATTGGAGAGGCGCGCTGCCGGCGCTTAGGGTAACAGTGAGAACTTGGTAAAAGTCTAGTAAAGACATTATCACTTGTTTTTATTGCAATGTACGTGCCAGGAGAACCTTTCTATTTTTCGAAGGAAAAGTGATTTTAATGCACATAATGTATGCTCTGTGCACAATAATTGTGCAAGACACGCAGCTGGTTGAGATTCGAGGTGTCTAGTATACAAAGCTACTGCCACCAATGAATTCCCGCAGGATCGAATTCGAAGGGACATCGTGATCCGTGAGGTCATAAAAAAGGCTTAGGAAATGGAGTATTCTTTTAGCCTCGTTGTATTCTGGAGATGCTTTCTTTATACGTTTCAAGATTGGGGTGCAAAATCTCTTGAGCACGGCCGGTTCGTAGATCAGGGCTGAGTTGAACATCTCGTCGGTTTCTTCTTGAAACGGATAGATGTTTTTCTCCTCACCTCTTCTTACTGAACCCCATATGCGTAATACGTCTTGGACACGGTACCCGCGAAAATATGTATCACGTGCAATACGCCTTATCATGCGGGTGTCGGTCGTAGAAATCCGGTTGTGGTTATCAATATTGAGCTGGGTTAGAGCGCTAATGTAGATCTTAAATTTTAAGCGTTCCGGCACCTTGCTGGTGAGCGCGTTGTTCAGACAATGAATTCCCTCAAGTAGCACAACACCGTCTTTTGTCATGGAGATTTGTCGACCCTTATTTCGGCGCCCCGTTAGGAAGTTGAATCTGGGCATTTGTACTTCTTTCCCCTTGATGATCCTGAGCAGGTGGTCATTGAGAAGGGGCACATCGACCGCGTTGATTGTTTCGAAATCAAGATTGCCCGACACATCTTTTGGCGTCTTGCCGTGGGGATGAAAGTAATCGTCGGTGGAAATGACGAGTGGTTTCACGCCATTGACGATCAATTGTATTGCCAGACGCTTGGTAAAGGTCGTCTTGCCAGCGCTGCTGGGACCAGCCACGAGTATGATCTTGCTTTCTTCTCCGACGATCCGGTCGGCAATGAAGGCAATTTTCTTCTCATGCAATGCTTCAACAATTTTAATTATCTCAGATCCTGCTCCTCCTTTGATTGCACGATTCAGCGGACCGACTTGGTCGATCCGCAGGATTTTCGCCCATTCTACATATTCGTTGAAGATACGGGCAAGTTTGGGTTGAGGAAGGAATTCGGGTAATTTTGACAGATCCTGCCATGTCGGTGCAACCATTACAAAGCCCGGTGGGAAATTCTTCAGATAGAACAACGGAGTTTCTCTTGTCGTGTCAAAGGGTGGGATCGCATACATGTCATAAAGGTCTAGCAGCGAATACAGGGTGACTTTTTGCCGCCGGATGTTCTTAAGCAGCATTACTTTATCGGGCTGACCCAGGTTCTTGAATAGAAATATCGCTTTGTTCTTAGGGAAATTAGCGCGCTGAATCGGCAGGTTTTCATCTATCAGTCTTTTCATACGAGTTTCAATTTTCTTCAGGTCTGAGTTTGTAAGTCTTTTACCTATCGTACAATAGAAACCCTTGCTCATGGAATGTTCTATACGCACCCTGGATTTGGGGAATAATTTCCTGACCGCAGTGCACAG
>JBAUFP010000059.1:0-2050 GCA_049679205.1 bacterium
CGATATCACGGGGCGCCAAATCGGCGAGGCGCGGTTGTCAAACACGACGCAAAATGCATATAATGAGGTAGAATTTGACTTCACGAGACAGTCAAACGGCATGTACATTCTACGTATCAAAGCAGAAAACGGCAGCACGAGTGAGGTTAAGTTCAAGAAGTTTGCTGTCTTGAAGTAGGAGGTATTGTGTTCTTAGGTATTTCACTCATTGTGGTTCAGGCTTTGAACCCGGTAATGGCATCGATCCTGGTCCCTGGTTTGGGACAACTGATCCAGGGTGACCGTTCAAAAGCACAAGTCTTCTTTGTCGTTGAGGGTACGATCTGGGTATCCTATTTTGGTTTCAATTACTGGGGGAAAAGGGTTGATGCTTCTGCGCGTGCCTTTGCCATAGACCACTCCGGAGGCAATCCAGCAAGGCGCGATGACGCATATTTTGACGCGATTGAAGATTATTTGTCATCAAATGAGCATAACCTCGTGGTGGAGCGACAGGCGAGTTTGTACTACCCGAATGATCCCGAGCTCCAGCAAGAGTACATCGCGGCCAATTCCTATTTCGGTGAGGATGAATGGATGTGGGATAGTATCGGCAGTCGAAGCCACTACTGGGAGAAGCGGAGAGAATCTCGCGAACATGAACGTCGTGCGAGTTTCATGCCCGGCTTTTCGATAATAAACCGCATTGTATCGGTGGTTGATGTCTTGCTCTTCACAAAAGTCGAGAAATTCGGTTTGGATGCGGGTGAGGGGCGCATCGGTTTTTACTATAAATTCTGAACCGCAGCAGAACCGGACCTAGCTATTAGAATAACACCGCGTTCAGATTTGACTTTTTGAATATTCAGCCATGCCCTCTAATGATGATGATTTGATGGACCAGGTGGCCGGTCTATTGAAAAATGTGCGGTCTTTGTTTGTCCTGACCGGCGCCGGGATATCGGCCGAGAGTGGTGTGCCTACGTTCCGTGGTACAGATGGGCTATGGAAGAGCTATTCAGCCGAGCAACTCGCGACACCGGATGCCTTCCAGAAAGATCCCCGTCTTGTATGGGAATGGTATCGCTGGAGACAGGAGTTGATTCTGAAAGCGGAACCTAATCCAGGCCATCATGCATTAGTGGAAATAGAGAAGAGAGTTGAACGCTTTCTGCTGCTGACGCAGAATGTTGATGACCTCCACTGCCGAGCAGGGTCCAAGAATATCCTCCAGCTACATGGGAACATATTTCGTACGCGTTGTTCTAATTGTGGCAAGGAGGTCAGGCACTCGGTTGATCAACATGTATCTGACGGTCTGCCGAGGTGCGTGTGCGGTGGTCTTATGAGACCGGATGTTGTATGGTTTGGCGAAATGATACCGTCCGATGTGTGGGATGATTCTTTAAATTTCTTGAACGGTGCAGATTTGGTGATGATTTGCGGGACATCGGGCGTTGTTTGGCCGGCTGCAGCCATCCCCGGTATAGCGTGCGAACGGGGAATTAGTACTATTGAGATAAATCTCGAACCGACGGCAATAAGTAGCATCGTCGATGTGTCAATTATCGGAAAAGCGGGCGAGGTTTTACCCCGGTTGCTTAGTAGGCTTAGTTTGATTTAGGGTGTTTTCTTAGCGAATTACTACGATCTTCAGTAGGTTATTCCCATCACGTTCCAGAAAATATATTCCTGGAGTGAGCTGCATATTTTGGACGTGTCTGCCCAGTATGTCATATAGGCGGTTATCCCCGTCGAGATATTGTTCGAGCTGGCTGGCGAACATGGTCAATCCCCGGACCGGTAATGCGGGATCGGTCTCTTCGATGCCAACAACTGACACATCCAGGTTGCCGTATACGTCGAAATCATCGTGATATTCGTTCCAGGCAACGAGAAAATTACTTGTCCCGGCAGCCAGCGAAGGATGCTGCCTTTCAAAGGAAGTGTTATCAGACACGAGGAATTTAGTGCCCATGGGCATGCCGCTTTCTGAAACATAACGCCCGTACACCGTATTTACGTCTTCGACCCATACGACCAAGAATGTGTTTCCATCAAAGTCCACGGC